>JALHUE010000052.1 GCA_022866145.1 Anaerolineales bacterium
CACAACTGGTCGCCGGATGGCCACGTGGCGGCGCCGACGGCGGTTTCGATGTTCCACGCCGGCGTGCTGATGAAGCTGGGCGCGTTCGCCGCCCTGCGGGTGGGCATCATGCTGCTGCCCGAGGGGGCGAAGTACTGGTCGACGCTCATCCTGGTTCTGGCCACCGTAAACGTCGTCTATGGCGCCTTCATCGCCAGCGTCCAGACCGACTTCAAGTACGTTATCGGGTTCTCGTCGGTTTCGCATATGGGTCTGGTGATGCTTGGCTTTGCCACGCTGAACCAAGACGGGCTGACCGGCGCCGGACTGCAGATGTTCTCGCATGGGGTGATGACGGCCCTCTTCTTTGCTGTCGTCGGCATGGTCTACGACCGGGCCCACACCCGCGAGATCCCCAGGCTCGGTGGATTCTCGAAGCTGATGCCGCTGGTGGCGGTTGCCTTCATCATCGGCGGTCTGGTCTCGATGGGCATGCCAGGCTTCTCCGGGTTTGTGGCCGAATTCCCGATCTTCATGGGGCTGTGGCAGCGGGAGCCGCTGGTGGCGGTGGTGAGCGCCATCGCCATCGTGATCACGGCGGCGTACATCATGCGCGTCGTCGGGCGCGTCTTCTTCGGGCACATGCCGGCGGAGTTCGACGGCCACATTGGATCGATCACGGCGCCGGATAAAGTGGCGCTGGTTGTGCTGAGCGGCATTCTGGTGGTGCTTGGGCTGTTCCCGGCGGTGATGGCGCCGATGGTCGAGTCGGGGGCGCAAGCCGTCCTTCGCCTGGTCGGAGGTGCCTAGGTGGGCGCGATGGACTACGTCGACACCCTGTTCCCGGCGATCCTGCCGGAAACCATGCTGCTGGGTCTGGCGATCATCGTGTTGGTCGTCGATCTGGCCTTGCGCCCGAAGCAGCGCACCTACCTGGGTTGGCTGACCGCGGCCGGCCTGTTGCTGACCCTGGTTGTCACCGCATGCTTCGCCCGACCCCAGGCGGCCGAAACGCTGGCCTTCGGCGGCATGGTCCGCTTCGACGAGATCGGCTTCACGTTCAAGCTGCTGTTCCTGTTCGGGGCCCTGATCACCGTCTTGCTCTCGACCGGCCTGAAGGGACTGGGGACGCGCGGCGAGTACTACGCCCTGATGCTGGTGGCCACGATCGGCATGGCGTTCATGGCCGCCGCCGCCGATCTGATCATGCTCTACCTGGCCATCGAGACGGCCTCGATCTCGCTGTACGTCCTGGCGGGATTCCTCAAGCGCGACCCGAAGTCCACCGAATCCGGCTTCAAGTACTTCCTGTTCGGCGCTCTGGCTTCGACGATCATGCTCTACGGCTTCAGCCTGCTGTACGGCTTCAGCGGCGTCACGAATCTCTACCTGCTCGCAGAAAGCCTGACCTCGGGGGCGGTATCGCCATGGCTGATCGGCGGGATCCTGGTCCTGGTGCTGGTCGGATTCAGCTTCAAGATCGCGGCCGTGCCCTTCCACTTCTGGAGCCCGGACGTGTACGAGGGCGCGCCCACACCCATCACCGCGTTTATCTCGACTGCCTCCAAGGCGGCGGGGTTCGCCGTGTTGCTGCGGGTGATGCTGGTTGTCTTCCCGATGGATCCGGCCGCCTGGGCCAGCGTGCTGGCCGCCGTGGCCGTGGCGACGATGACCCTCGGCAACCTGCTGGCGCTGGCGCAGAAGAACATCAAGCGGCTGCTGGCCTACTCCTCGATCGCTCACGCCGGGTATGCGCTGATTGGGCTTGTGGCCCTCAGCCAGTTTGGCTCGGCGAGCACGCTGTTCTACCTCGGCGCCTACGTGGTCACCAACCTGGCTGCTTTCGCCGTGGTGATCGTCTTCGCCAGGGCGGCCGGGTCGGATGAGATCGCCGACTACGCCGGGCTTTCCCGCCGGGCGCCCGGTCTGTCCCTGGCGCTGATGGTGGCCTTGCTCTCGTTGGCGGGCATGCCGCCGCTGGCAGGGTTTATGGCCAAGTTCTACGTCTTCGCCTCGGCGGTCAACAGCGGGCTGATCTGGCTGGCCTTCGTCGGCGTGCTCAACACCATCATCGGCCTGTACTACTACCTGACGATCCTCAAGGTCGTGTACCTGCACCGCTCGGAGCACGAGGCGGAGCTGGTCCCGGTCTCACGGCCGGCGGCGATGGTGCTGGTGACCTGCGTCGGAGCGATTCTCATCCTGGGCGTGTTCAGCGCGCCCTGGCTGGGATGGGCGCTGCGCGCCGCCGGCAGCCTGGGCTCGGTCTTGTTCTAGGCCCGCCGGCCTCGGCCTCTGGCGAGGCCACCGAGGTTCGGGGAAGGCGCGGGCAAGCAGTGAATGCGGGTGTTGTTGACCCGATAGGTTGACGCCCGATTCCTGCTTGTGCTACAATGCGCAACCGCTGAAGGACAGCCGGGTGAGCGAGCCGGGGAGCGAACCCAAGAAGCCGCTGGCGGGCCTGACGCTCGAGATGCCGCGCCTGACGTTCTCGGAAGGCGCCCGGATGGGGGTGTCGGCCGTCGGTCGGGCCAGCGGGGTCGGTTTCTCGGCTGGGTGCCTGACGGTCTTGCTCACTCTGGGTGCGCTGTTTTTCGGGCTGTGGCTGGATGGCCAGTTGGGCACCAAGCCGATGTTCACCCTGGCTTTCGTGCTCACAAGTATCCCGGTGGGCCTGATTCTTCTGGTCTTCTATGTCATGCACCTCTCCCGGCGGGTAAGCCGGTCGATCTCAGCCGATCAACAACAGCAGGACAAGGAGCCTTAGCGTGCGAAAGGCGATCATCGTCGTGGCCGTCCTGGGGCTGGTGGTCTTCATGTGCGGGCCGCTGACCCGCTTCCTGTTTGTCAGCCTGGGGATTTCCCCCTACGGCGCCTTCCCGGTGGTGGCACTCCCCGCCGAGCCCCTGCCGATCCCCTGGTTCGGCGGCGAAGAGATGACCAACACCTTCCTGACGACATTGATCGTCGATGTCCTTCTCCTGCTGCTGTTCGGGATCACCATGCGCTACGCCCGGAAGGGTGCGCTCCTGCCGCCGAAGAGCAAGCTGGCGAATGTCACCGAGGCCCTGACGGAGGTCTTCTACAACTTCGCCAACTCGATCGGCGGCAAGCGGGGCAAGTCGATCTTCCCGATGGCGGCCACCATCTTCTTCCTGGTGCTGACGGCCAACTGGTTCAAGCTCCTTCCCGGGGCGGAAAGTATCGGCATCGTCGAGGCTCCTCACCTGGCCAGCGTCAAGGCCTACGCCCCCAGGCTGATCGAATGGGGGCCGCTGTCGTTCTACACCTTGGATGGCACGCAGCCGCGGGAGGCGCCCCACGCCGAGGACGGGCTGCTACCCGAGGCCGGACACGCGGAAGGCGAAGGCCTGTGTGAGGCCTGTGTCATCACTCCCTTCGTGCGCGGCCCGGCCACCGATCTGAACTTCACCCTCGGCCTGGCGCTGGTGACCATGGTCATGGTTCAGGTGTGGGGCGTGCGGGCGCAAGGGGCAAAGTACTTCTACAAGTTCATCAATATCCCGGCCATTCGCCAGGGCGGTATGGGCTACATGCTGTTCCTGGTCGGCCTGTTGGAGATCATCTCTGAGCTCAGCCGCATCATCTCGTTTGCCTTCCGACTTCTGGGCAACATCTTCGCCGGGACGGTGCTGATCTTCGTGATGTCGTTCCTGGTTCCGTTCATCCTGCCGGCGGGGTTCTACGGCATCGAGGTCGCGGTCGGCATGATCCAGGCGGCGGTGTTTGCCCTGCTGGCGCTGGTGTTCATCAGTATGGCGACTCACGGCCACGGCGACGAGGCCCAGGGGAGCCCGGCCGCCGAACACTAGGGTCAACCCTTCGGGCGCAGCCCGCCCGACATTCTGAGAGGGACGGTCGCAGCCGTCCGCCATTTGGGAGCGGAGGAACAAGACATGGATCTGGCAGCAGCACGGGCGCTGGGAGCGGGACTGGCCATTGGATTGGGGGCGATCGGCCCAGGCATCGGCATCGGACTGTTGATGCTCGGGGCTCTGCAGGCGATGGGCCGCAACCCGGATGCCGCCGGCACAATCACGACCAACATGATCCTGGGTGTGGCCTTCACCGAAGCCATCGCCATCTACGCCCTGGTCATCGCCTTGATTCTGATTTTCGTCGGCATCTAGCCGGGCGGGAGGTGAGCTTTGGAACAGTTGGAACCGCTTGGCATCAATCTGACCTTCTTGATCACCCAGATCGTCAATTTCATTCTGCTGGTGCTGATCCTGTACGCTGTGGCCTGGAAGCCGATCATGCGTATGCTGGACCGGCGCCGGGAGACGATCGCCAAGGGACTCGAGGACGCCCGGGTAGCAGCTGAGGCCCGCGCCAACGCCGAGAAAGAGGCCGAAGGGGTTCTGGCCAAGGCTCAGCAGCAGGCCAATGAGCTCGTGCAGCAGGCGACGGTGCGAGCCGAGAAGCTCGAACGCGAGCTGCGGACCGCCGCCGAGAACGATTCGCAGGCCCAGCGCCAGGCCGCCCTGGCCGAGGCCGAGCAGGAGAAGCTCACCGTCCTCGGCGAGCTGCGAGGTCAAGTCCCGGCGCTGGCTATCGCCGCCGCCCACAAGATCATCGGCGAGGCGCTCGACGAGCGCCGCCAGCATGCGTTGATCGCCGAGCTCTTCAGCGGGGTCAAGGGAGGCAAGGTTGCGGCTCTGGAAGACCAGGCGCTCCCGGGCCAGACGGCGGAAGTCATTAGTGCCTTGCCGCTGACCGAGGCAGAGCAGGGCGCGATTCGCAAGGACGTGCTGGGTCGGATGGGCTCAGGAGCGACTGTCGCTTTCCGAGTCGACCCCAGGATTCTTGGCGGCCTGGTGATCCGCTCCGGCGGGCGCATGGTCGACGCCTCGGTGGCTGGTAAGCTGGAGGGCCTGCGGCGCAGCCTGCAGTAGCCCGAGACGGACGCAGCGGCTTCGTGATGGTTCGGTGTGGAGCGCAGTGGGTCTTTCCCCGGTGCGCTCCGCTCCATTCAACC
>JALHUE010000053.1 GCA_022866145.1 Anaerolineales bacterium
AACGGCGATCTCAGGCCATCGACTGCTCCCGCAGCCACACCGCCGCGCTTTGCCCCCGCCCAGAAGAAGGTAGAATCTCCCGCATCGGCTTGCCGTCCCGAGATCGTCGTGCCGCACCCCGGGCCGGATTCGGAACTCCAGGGCAGCCGCAGGAGCGTGGGATGAGCGCCTTGGGCGGATTCTTGCGTCGGCTCTTCCGGATGATCATCCTGTGGTTTGTCGACTGGCTCTCGCTGTTGGGCGCTGCGGCGCTCTTCACCGGCATCACCCTCGAAGACACGGCTGGGGTTTCCTACCTGGTAGTCGCAGCAGGCGCCGCCCTGGTGCTCGGCGTGGCCAACTTTCTGCTGCGCCCCATCCTGCTGCTGCTCGCCCTCCCACTCGGGTTCCTGGGCACCTTCGTCGCCGGCCTGATCATCAACCCGCTGCTGCTGCTCCTGACCTCCCGCCTGCTCCCGGGATTCGAGATCTCGGGATTCTGGGATGCCTTCCTGGCCAGCCTGTTCATCGCCCTGGTCAACACGGTCATCATCGTCTTGCTCAACGTCGATGATGAGAACTCGGTGTACCAGCGGCGCGTCGAGGCCCTGGCCCGCCGCCGGCCCTATGACCTCGGCCCCAATCCTACGCGGGGTCTGGTGATGCTCGAGATCGACGGCCTGAGCTACTGGCACATTCAGAAGGCGATCGAGCGAGGCTACCTGCCTGCCCTGAAGGAGATGATGGAGGTCGATGGCTATCGGCTTTCGCGCATCGACTGCGGTTTGCCCTCTCAGACCTCGGCCTGTCAGGCCGGCATCCTGTTCGGCGACAATCACGACATCCCCTCCTTCCGCTGGTACGACAAGCAGCAGCAGAAGCTGTACGTTTCCAGCCGGGACGCCGGCGAGTTGAATGCCCGCTACTCCCAGGGGACCGGGCTGCTGCGCGGCGGAAGCAGCATCAACAACATGCTCAACGGCGACGCCTTCAGCTCACTGCTGACGCTGGCGGACATCCGATCGGACGACCCCGAGGTCGGGCGCCGTCGTGCCCAGGACATCTACCTGCTCGTCGTCAATCCGTACTTCCTGATCCGCGCCATCATCGTCATGCTCGGCGACGCGGCGCTCGAGTTCGGCGAAGGCCTGATCCAACGCCTGCGCAACGTCCGGCCGCGGATGAACCGACTGCACAAGGGCTACCCCTTCCTGCGCGCCGCCACCACGACCTTCATGCGCGATGTCGCCTGCTATCTGGGCGTGCTGGAAATCGTGCGCGGCACCCCGGCGATGTACATCACCTGGCCGGGCTACGACGAGGTGGCCCATCACTCCGGCCCCTCGACCGGCGACGCCTTCCGCATCCTGGGCCGCTACAACAGTGCCATCGAGCGGATTCGCCGCACGATCGCCACCAAGGCGCCCCGCCCCTATGAGTTGATCTTGCTCTCCGATCACGGGCAATCCTTTGGGGCGACCTTCCTGCAGCGCTACGGCTACGACTTGAAGACCTTCATCGAGCGCCAGCTTCCCCGCGGCACTCAGGTTACGCACACCGCCGGAGGGGATGATGGCACGATCGCTATGAAGGCGGTCAACCAGGAATTCCAGGCGATGCAGCAGCAGGAAGTGGGCGGGCGAGTCGGCAAGGCGGTGGTTAAGCAGGGAGAGCGCTTAACCGGGCAGGCCGCCGAAGGCGCCGCGGCGGTCGACGCGTCGCCGGCAAATGTCACCGTGTGCGGCAGCGGCAATCTCGGCCAGGTGTACTTCGATCTGCAACCCCGTAAGCTCACCCGGGACGAACTCGACCAGGCCTATCCGGGGATGGTCGAGGCCCTCGTCCAGCACGAGGGCATTGGCTTCGTCGTGGGCTATCTCCCGGACGGCACACCGGCGGCGTTTGGCAAGCGCGGCCGGTGCAACCTGCACACTGGCCAGGTCACCGGTGACGATCCGCTGCTGCCCTACGGCGAGCCTGAACTGCGCGGCCGGCAGGTGCGGCGCATCGCTGACTACCCTCACGCCGGGGACCTGATCGTCATGAGCACGGTGTACCCCGATGGCACGGTGGCCGCCATGGAGGAGCTGATTGGCAGCCACGGCGGTCTAGGCGGGGAGCAGACGGATGCCTTCCTGTTCCACCCGCCCGATCTCGTCGTGCCGGAGACCGAGAACTCGGCGGATGTCTTCGGCATCCTAAACGCTCGGCGCGGCCTGCCCCCAGCTGTCCCATCGACCCAAGCCCCCGCGATCGAAGACTGGGCGTGGAGCACGATCAAGACCGGGATGGCCCGTGTTGGGCAATGGTTGTCGCTGGCGCTGCACGCCCTGGTGCTGGACCGGAAGGCCTTCCGGCGCGCCGCCGACGACCCCTACATGACGGCGCCCGCCCTGCTCATCGGCATCTTGGGATCCGCGCTGGCCGGCTATCTGATGGGACCGCCCCACGAATGGCTGCTGCCGAGCCGGGTCGCGAGCTGGCTGGTGTCCGTCCTGGCCGTGGTCGCGGCCGGTCGAGTACTGCGCGCACGGCGGGGCTTCAATCCTACGCTGCGCAGCCTGGGTTTCGCCCAAGTTGCCTGGGTGCTCGAAGGCGTCCTCGCCCTTACTCCCGTGGGGCCGGTGGCTCGCTTCCTGGCGACGCTCTACTATTTCGTGGCGGTGTGGATGGCGGCCAGCGAAGGACAGAGGGTGCGCGGGTGGCGATCGGTGCTGCTGCCCATCGTCGCCGTCTTGGTGCTGGTAATCCTGAGCCTCTCGGTCAAGCTCATGGTGTCGGGAGCGGCCTTCACGCTGGCCGCGGTCATGGTCGAGCTGGGGATCGCCGCGCCTTAGTTGAGCGACTGGCGTTTGTATCCCTGATCGCAAGCGAACGGCCGCGCATCCCGACGGGATGCGCGGCCGCCTTCTGCTGCTTGCGTCGACCCCTACTCCAGGTAGACCTCGACGTGCTGTCCCTCGGCAAGATCATCGATGTCGATGATCTTGCCGGTGGCGCCCTCGCGCACCGCCTGGGCGATCTTCTCCATC
>JALHUE010000054.1 GCA_022866145.1 Anaerolineales bacterium
AGCCTTTCGTTGATGTACAGGCATGCTTTGCCCCGCTCCATGGACAGCACCCTCTCGAGATTCAAGGGTGAGCGATAGCAGCGCGTCCTGGTCTTCAGGGACACTCGCTGCGGCGAGTCCTCCAGAAGTTGCGCTTCAAAAGGCAGAAGCGAGACCTCGCCATGGAGCCCCTGCGATGAGCCGAGGTAGGGCTCGGCCGCCCATCCAGCCGAAGGGAGCACCTCTTGCCAGCCACCGTAGTAGTAGTCATGAAAGGCGCCTTCGGGCAGCGCCCCGGTAGCAACGAAGGCCGGTCGCATCGGGATCGGGGACTGCCAGAGGAAATCCAGGTCTCGAGGCTTGTAGGTGAACTCGAAGATGTCGGCCCCTTTGTCGAGGAGGATGCCGACCCGGATCAGGTCGTTCTCCAGGAAGGCTACCCGCATGCCTTTGTAGGTGTAGTCCAGCGATATCCGGCAGCCTTGCTTTCTTCCCCACGTATACATGTTTGATCCTCCGCCCGCCTCAGGTTTCCCCGGCTCGGTTTCTCGTCACCCTAATCATCTGGCCGGATCGATGTCCGGTTCTTCTCCATCCGGATCCGCTGGGGCCGGCGCCCGGCCGATCACCCGTGACCATGTCTTGCTTACGAGTCGGCCGAAGTCAGCCCGCCACATGTCGAGAAAGACCGCCAGGATGATGATCGCGCCCAGGGTGATGTTCTGCCACGATGTCGGAATGGCGTTCAGATTCAACCCGTTCTGGACGACGACGATGATCGTTGCGCCGATCAACGAGCCGAGGATGTGGCCGGATCCGCCGGCCAGGCTGGTGCCACCGACCACGACTGCTCCGATTGCTTGCAGCTCCGTCCCTACACCGTAGTTGGGCGAGCCGGAGTTCAGGCGGGCCGTCAACAGGATCGCTCCGATGCCAGCCATCAGGCCGGCGATGACGAATGCGATCAGCCGGGTCTGGTTGACATTGATCCCGGAAAGCCTGGCGGCCGATGCGTTCCCGCCGATAGCATAAATCCTCCTGCCGCTCGGTGTGTACTTCAGGAATCCCCAGCCTACAGCGTAGAGGATCAAGACGTAGAAGAACGGCAGGGCGATCCCGGACAGCTTCCCGTAGAACCATGGCTCAAGGGAGTCTGAAACCGAGAAGATCGGCGAGCCATCGTTGAAGAGGAACGCGATCCCGCGGTAGATGCTCAAGGTGGCGAGGGTCACGATGAACGATGGGATCCGGCCGTACGATGACAGGAACCCGTTGACGGCACCCAGGATGAGGCTGATGACCAGAACGACGGCGACAGCCGATGGCACGGACATCCCCACGAACTTGATCAGGGAAGCCATGATCATGGTGAGCAGTGCAATGGCGGACCCCGGGGAGAGGTCGATCCCGCCAGTCAGGATGACCAGCGTCGAGCCGATGGCGACAATGGCCACAATACTCGCCTGCAAGGCGACGTTGTTGAGGTTGTCCAGCAGCATGAATCGATCCGTCGACAGCCCGACGGCGATCGACACGACAATCAGCGAGATGATCGGCCCCATCACCGGCACGCGTGATAGGAATGACCGTCTAGGTCTCATAGAGCCGTCCTTCGGCCGGATGGCTGGAGCGTGATGCCAGCTCAAGCAACCTGGTCTCGGTCAGTTGGTTGGAGGGCAGGATCTGGAGGATCCGCTTGTTGCGCACGATGGCGATTCGATCACTCATCGCCAACAACTCCGGGTAGTCGGAACTGATTAGCAGGATGGCGATCCCCAGCGCGGTCAGCTCGTTGATGATGTTGTAGACCTCGATCCGCGCCCCGACATCCACCCCCTGGGTGGGCTCATCCAGGATCAGTAGGCGGGCTTTCGAAAACAGCCAACGGGCGAGGATCACCTTTTGCTGGTTCCCCCCCGAGAGGAACTGTACGCTGCGATCCATCCCGGCCTGGCTGATAGAGAGCTTGCCGAAGTACTCTCGGCTGTAGCGCGCTTCAAGCCTCAAATCGAGGAAGGGGCCATAGAGCAATGCCGCCAGGTTGGCGATGGTGATGTTCTCGGGCCCGCGGAAGTTTATGAACAGCCCGTCGGCCTTCCGGTTCTCAGGAACCAGGGCGACACCGCTGGCGATCGCCTGCCCCGGGGAGTCGAACCGCACCGCCCGACCGTCGAGACGGACTGCGCCGCCGGTGGGGCGATCCACCCCGAAGAGCGCTCGGGCGATTTCCGTCCGCCCGGAGCCGACCATACCTCCCAGGCCAAGCACCTCCCCGGCATGAACCGAGAAGCTCACCTTTCTGACACCGAGCTCGGTGCTGAGCCCCTCGACCTCCAGGCACAGCCGCTCCTGCGCATTATGCTGCTTGGGATAATGCTCGGCGACTTCCGTTCCGAGCATCTGCCTGACCACGGCATTGACGTTCAACTCACGAACCGGGCTGCTGCCTGCCAACCGGCCGTCCTTGAGCACGCTGATGCGATCGGCGATCTGGAACACCTCGTCGATCCGGTGGGAGATGTAGAGAATGGCTTTGCCCTGGCGCGCCAGCTGGCGGATGAGGTCCAGCAGACGACGCGTCTCAGAAATGCCTAAGGCCGCTGTGGGCTCGTCCATCGCCAGCAGGCTCGAGTCCTCGGAGATGGCCTTGGCGATCTCGATCAGCTGCTGTTCGGCCATGGATAGGCTCTTGACCACGGCGTCGGGATCGATCTCGATGCCCAGGCTCTTCAGCGTGCGGACGGATTCTCGGCGCATCGTCTCCCAATCGACGATCTGGCGCCTCATCACGGTCGGGAAGCGTCCGAGGAAGATGTTCTCGGCAACGGTCAGGCTCGGGACGAGGGACAGTTCTTGGTAGATCGTAGCCACGCCGCGTTGCCGGGCAGCGATCGGATTGGGCATCGTGATCGTTTCACCGCCCAGCCTGATCTCGCCGCTGTCGGGTTGATGTACGCCGGCCAGGCATTTGACCAGAGTTGACTTGCCGCTGCCGTTCTCGCCGACCAGGGCATGGATCTCGCCCGCCATCAGGGTCAGGGACACTTGGTCGAGCGCTCGAACGCCCGGAAAGGCTTTCGAGATGTCACGGACTTCCCACATCGTGGCCGACTCAACCATCATACAAGCATCCCATTCGCTCGAGTGAGCCTCTGGCCGCGAGCTCACGCCCACGGCCAGAGGCTGCTAATGAACCCAGGATACTTACGCCCTCATGGGCAGGCGTACTCCTTGGACGGCTTGGGATAGAGAGTCTCAGGGTGGCACAGGAAGCCGACGGCGTTCGTCTTGTCGACGATCGTCACCGGCGTTTCGACCCAGCCGCCCGGGTACGTCCCGTGCAGGCAGTCCCAGGCAACCCGCATGACCACTTCGCCCATGACGAACGGAGTGGTGTTGACGGTGCCCGTTATTTGGCCGGCGTCGATCATTTCCAAGCCGGTCGTATCACCGTCGTTGCCGAAGTTGCCGATGTCCTGACGGTTGAGTGATTCGGCGGCCTTGGAGGCGCCGATCGAGATGTAGTCATTGGCCGTTACCACGACCTCGATCTCGGGATGGGCCGTGATCAGGTCCGTCATGGCCGTGTTCCCGGTCTCGACGTTCCAGCCCGTGGGCAGGCTGGCGACGATCTCCATCCCCGGGAACTGAGAAAGAGCGTCGAGGTAGCCGCCGATGCGCTCGGTGGAGTGATAGCCCGGCTGGCCTTCGAGCACGCCAACCTTCGCCTCACCACCGAACATCCCGGCGACGTACATTCCCATCTTGTAGGTTCCCCGGCGCTGGCTGTATCCCACCACGCCATGGACCGGAGCCGGGAAGTTCGGGATGTCGGAGTTGACGATGATCACGGCGACGCCCTGTTCCACGGCCCGCTCGACCAGGGGAGCGGCGGCGGCCTCATCGTGGGTGGACAGGATAATCGCATCCACCCCGCGAGTGAGGACATCCTGGATCATGCCCATCTGACCGGCGATGTCCGCCCCGCTCTGCGGCGCCAGCATGAAGGTCTCAGCGCCCAAACTGGCCGCTTCAGTCTTGACACCTTCACCGATGGCCATGTAGTAGTTGAACTCAGTCGCCGGCGGCATGTAGGCGACGCTCGGCGTACCGCCCGTGTAGGCCAGGTTCTGACACAGGGCCTGTGAGCCGGCGTTGAGCGCGACAGGCTTCACAGCCCCGTAAGGCGGCTCATAGGCGGAATAGTCCGGCGCAGCCGCCGCCGGCGGCTGCTCTGCCGGTGCCTGAGGAGCGGCCGGCGCAGCGGTTGGTGCTTCCGCTGCCGGCGCAGTCGTCGGGGCAGCCGCCGGTGCAGCGCAGCTCGTCACGACGAGTATGAGAACCGCGATCAGGCCCAGGGGCGCGATCAGCTTTCGAGATCGATGGAGAGACATCAGATTCTTCCCCTCCTTATTCCATAAATGGTATCGGGATTTCCTTGTCCACATGTCACGCTCAGTCTGTTCGATGGGTTTCTAGCCTCACCTCCTTTCAGGATCAAGAACAGCCTCCCCCGCGCTCTGCCAGTCCTTCCCCCCCCGGGGACAAGCCTCGCGGGACGCGAGGATCACAGCCTGCCGAACTCGGCCAGCAGTTCCTCGACAGTCTTTCCCTGGCGAATTCGCTGGCGTGTGGCTTCTTCTTGCGCAGCCTGTTCCTGCGCACGCTTCAGCACATCGGCCGCCTCATTCTGGGGCACAACAACGACACCGATTTCATCCGCCAGGACGACGTCCCCCGGCGAGACCATGATCGTAGCGCACTGAATGGGCACATTGACCTCGATCGGCTCCAGGCGCTTTGAATACGGCGAGTGCGTCGACCGCGGGACAATCGCCCGGCTGAAGATCGGGAACCTGAGGCTCTTGATCTCGTCGGTGTCGCGAATCGCTCCATCGACGACCGCACCCACCACCCCTTTCTGCAGGCAGAGGCCGGCCATCAATCCACCCCAGATCGAAGTCTCAGTCTCTCCCGCCGCGTCGACCATAATGACGTTGCCTTTCTGGGCAACGGAGAGGGCGTCCAGACAGTCCACCAAATCGCCGGGGTAGAGACGGACCGTCAGGGCGGTCCCGACGAACCGGGCTTCAAAGAGCGGGCGGATGTCGCTCCGCAGAACGCCGCTTCGTTCCTGCGAGTCGGCTACAACACACGACGGGCTCATGATCTTCAAGAGATCCTCAAACCCGGCCATGATCTCGCGATCCGGCCCTTTGCCTGGCGGGTTGATGATTCGTCGCATAGCTCGCCCTCCTCCTCGGCGCCCGGGATGCACCCAGCCAAGTGCGACTAGCTGGGCTCCCCTCTCGCCTGGCGGACGGCGTCCACAAAACCGCGGGCCAGGTCGGTCAGCTCGTCGAATCGCTTTGCGGCGATGGCGCTCTTCTTGACCAGGTTACTTCCGACGGCGACAGCCGCCGCTCCGGCCTTGATGAAGTCGCCGGTCGTCTCCAGCGAGACCCCTCCGACCGGGATCAGCTTCACCTGAGGCAGTGGTGCCAGGACAGCCTTGAAGTAGGCCGCGCCCCCAAACTCTGCTGGGAAGACCTTGACGAAGTCCGCCCCACACTCCCAGGCTGTCAGGATCTCCGTCGGTGTGAAGGCGCCGGGGATGACAACCTTGCTGTAGCGGCGGCACACTTCAATCACCGCCGGGTTGAGCGTCGGGGCGACGATAAACTCCGCCCCGGCCAGAATGGCCGCCCGGGCGGTCTCGGCGTCGAGGACCGTCCCCGCGCCAAGCAAGACGTCCTCTCCGAATTCACGCACGGATTGTTCGATGATTTGAAGTGCGTTGGGCGTCGTCATGGTGAACTCGATCGCACGTATGCCGCCCGCCCGCACAGCGCGGGCCACCTGGATCAGTTCCTCCGACCGATCGAAGCGCACAATCGCGACCACGCCACCTTGCTCGATTACACGAATATGATCGTCCTTGCTCATCTCCCGACCTCTCAGCGAGCGATCCTCAGGCTTGCCATCATCGGAGCCTGGAGCAGCTTCTCGGCCTCGTCTCGCGTCGTCCAATTGAAGTCGCTCCACGAGGTCTGCTTAAGTGCGGAGAATGCATTTCCAAGGCGAACTGCCTTGTCGACTCCCTCGGTGATGTATCCGTAGATGAAACCGGCCGAGTAGTTGTCCCCCCCGCCCAGCCGGTCCACGATCTCGATCTCGTACGATACATCCTCGACGTACCGGCCCTCGGCGTAGGCGAAGGCGCTCCACGTGTTGCGCCATACCGAGGGCGTCCCACGCAGGGTGACCGTGACGACCTTGAAGCCGAAGCGTTCCGCAAGTTCCTTGGCGCCTTCCTTGTAGCCGGCGCCCTCGATGCCGAACACCTTCTGCGTATCCTCTTCGGTCGTGATGAGAACATCCACGAGTTCCATGAAGGGCTCTTGAACCGCCCGCGCCTTGTCGGTGGACCAGAGTTTGGCGCGGTAGTTGAGATCGTAGCTTACCGTCAGGCCGGCGCTCTTGGCGGCGCGCAGTGCGAGCATGGTCACGGCGGCGGAGTCTTCGCTCAGGGCGGGTGTGATGCCACTGGTGTGAAACCAGCGGGCGCCTTCGAACACCTCGCCCCAGTCGACCTCGTCTGGCCGAATGTGGCTGATTGCGGAATGGCTCCGGTCGTACAACACCCCACTGGCTCGAGGTGAGGCTCCATATTCGACGAAGTAGATCCCCATCCGGTCCCCCTTGGTCCAAACCACATGGCGCGTGTCGACCCCGAACTCCCTGGCCTTGTTCTGCGCCATCCTGCCCAACGCGTTGTCGGGCAGCCGGCTGACCCAGCCCGTATTGAGGCCCAATCGCGCAACGCCGGCGGCCACGGTGAGTTCGGATCCGCCAACGCTCACTTTGAGGTTCGATGCCTGTTCCAGGCGCTCGAAATCCGGAGGCGCCAGGCGAAGCATCGCTTCGCCGAAGGTTATGACGTCTGGCATATCGCCCTCCTTGCCGGCTCCGTCCGATCCAAGGGCCGCCTCACTTCTTCCAATGGATGAAGGTGTCCAGGTAGCGCATGGGTCTGTCACTTTCGTTGCGCACTCCGTGGGCGACGCCAGGAGGGATGGTCACGGCGTTCCCGGGCCTCAGCTCGAACTCCTGATCGTTCATACGAATCGTGCCTTGCCCCTCGAGGGCGTAGTGCAGCTGGTCCTCGTGATCGTGCGTGAGAGCCGAAAGCGCATTGTGTGGTCTGACACTGATCAGGCCCATCTTCAGATCGTCGCGACGGATGATGTGCTTGTTGTCCGAGTGCTCTCTGGCCACGGCCTCGACGTCGACGTCGATGACGAAGTCCATGGAAGACTCCCCTGGCATGCTGGACAGTCCGGCCGCTCCGGCCATGCCCGGCAGATTGACTCAGGCGCCGCGACGGACACGTCCCGCGATGCCCTTCGCCATTGTGGCGCCTGTTCCTTTGCCCTTCGCAGGGCTCCTTGCCTCCTGCAACTGATCAACGCCACGACCCCAGCCCATCTGTTCCGATATCTGGGCCGCAACTTCCATGAGCGTGTTGATCAAGTCGTCGTGCGCGATGTGATCATCCATCCGATCGACAGGCCCGGAAACACTGACAGCGGCCGCGATCTCCTTGTGATCGAAGGTTGGGGCGGCGACGCACTTGACGCCCACCTCGTGTTCCTCCAGGTCGATGGCATACCCCCGGCTCCGAACGCGCCCGAGTTCGGCCCGCAGCGCTTCGAGATCCGTAATCGTCTGGTCCGTGTAGCGCTTGAGCCTTCTGTCTGGATAGCGCTGTGCGATCTGTTCGTCCGAGAGGTAGGCCAGCAAGGCTTTGCCCACCCCTGTGCAATGGGCCGGGTTCCGGTCGCCGACGCGGGAGGACATGAAGCCGATGGGATGTAGCCCGGCGAGTTTCTCGAGGTAGACGACCTCGTTGCCATCGAGGATCGTCAGATGAACCGTCTCACCGAACGCGTTTCGAAGGCGCTCCAGGTGTCCGATGGATCGGTAACGGATATCGTTGTTCTTGATGAATCGCGAACCGAGCTCCAGCAGAACCACCCCCGGGCGATATTTCGCCGTGGCATGGTTGACTTCTACGAAGCCTTGGGCCTCGAGCGTCACCATCAAGCGGAAGACCGTGCTCGGATCGAGGCCGGTCTCTTTGCTGAGTTCGGCAGCCGAAAGCTCGCCATCGTGGGGCAGGAAGGTGCGCAAGAGGGTCAGCGCCCGTTGGACCGAGCGGACCTGATAGTTGGGGGTCGGATGATCCGAGTGGACTGGCAATTCGTTTCCTACGGGGGCGCCAATTCATAGTATGAAATGGCATTGCGTACAGTGCAATTATAGGATTGCCGAGGGGCGTTTGTCAAGAGCCGGTATCGGTTCAGGACCTGTGAGACAGAAGGGCCCTTGGGCCGGTCGGGGGGTGGTGAAGTTGAAGCTGCTCGGCAGGCGTCTCCTTCCCGGCACATCGTCCCGATGGCCTTGCTGGAGGACACCCCGTTCGGGCCGCGAAGCCTCGGCCCGCCGCACCGTCCCGGCCGTCTCGCCCCGTGGGCTGGTAGTTGTGGCCCAAACGGGGTGTCCTGCCGGGAGGGCGAAACGGCCCCTGACCCCTCCCTTTGCCTGGGTCCAGCTTGCGACCTGGATTCCTGCAGGGGAAGGGGCGGGGTGAGGCGGGGAAGGGCTTTTCCGCAGCCTGCGAGTGCCCGATCGAAGCCATTTGCCAATGACGGCTTTCTGGGACTCGCCATTCACACCCGGGAACACACTTGCCCCTGACATCCCCGGGGGGCTGCTCCTCCGTGAGGCTGTCGGCGATCAGCCTCGGACGTGGTAGTCCCCGACGATGACCCACTTGTACGTCGTCAGCTCCCGCAGTCCCATCGGGCCGCGTGCGTGCAGCCGCTGCGTGGAGATCGCCACTTCGGCTCCCAGGCCGAGCTGGCTGCCATCGGTGAAGCGTGTGCTGGCGTTGACATACACGGCGGCAGAGTCGATCTCTTCCACAAACCGCCGCGCGTTCTCCTTGTCCGCCGTGAGAATGCCGTCCGAGTGGCCTGTGCTGTGCAGCCGGATGTGCTCCATCGCCTCCGCCACGCTATCGACGACCTTCAGCCCCAGCACCAGGGACAGCCATTCTGTGTCGAAATCCTGCGGGCCAGCGAGACGTACCGACTCAGGGAGCGGGGGATGGTGGTCCACCGCCGCGTCATCCTGTGGGCCTGGGATCGTGGCAAGATACGGCAGGACGCTCGGATCGGCCCGGAAACTGACGCCATCGGCGGAGAGCATGTGGACCAGCGCCGGGAGGAATTCGGCGGCCCGGGCGCGGTGCACCAGCACCGTGTCCAGGGCGTTGCAGACCGTCGGTCGCTGAGTCTTGGCGTTGTGAATTACGCGGCAGGCCGCTTGGATGTCGGCCGTCTCGTCCACGAACAGATGACAGATCCCGATGCCGCCGGTGATCACGGGGATCGAGCTGTTGTGGCGGCAGAACTCATGCAGGGCGTTGCCGCCGCGCGGGATGATCAGATCGACGTAGGCGTCAAGATGGAGCAGTTCGGTCACCCGGGCCCGGTCTGGATCATCGATAAACTGCACCGCATCGACCGGGAGACCGGCGGAACCCAGCGCCTGGTGCACAACCTCCACCAGCGCCCGGTTGGAGCGCACCGTTTCGCTCCCGCCGCGCAGGATCACGGCGTTGCCGGTCTTGAGCGCCAGTGCGGTGACGTCGATGGTGACATTGGGGCGCGATTCGTAGATCACCCCCAGCACCCCCAGCGGGACCCGCCGCTTATGCACTCGAAGCCCGTTGGCGAGTATTGCGGATTCAAATGTTTCACCGACCGGATCGGGGAGTGCGGCCACGCCCTGAACGTCGGCGGCGATCCCCTCCACGCGCGCCGGGTCCAGCGTCAGACGATCCACCAGGGCAGGACTCAAGCCGGCCCGCAGCGCAGTCTCGACATCGACCCGGTTCGCCGCCAGGATGGCTGCCTCGTTCGCCATCAGCGCCTCGGCCAGCAGGTTCAGGCCGCGGTCCTTCCTCTCTCTCGGCTGCGTTGCAAGCGCACGGGCGGCCTGTCGAGCACGTATTCCGAAATCCGTCAGCATGCTCTACCTCTACCGAGTTGATGAAGCCCCGCTTTCTCAGCAAAGGGAATCTTCTCAGCCGGGATGGATTGTTCAGGAGCCTTCTGCACAAGCCGTGCGCCCGGGCTCACAACAGGACCAGGTCGTTGTGATGGATGGCTTCGTCACCGTAGTCGTAGCCCAGTAGGCCCTCGATGTCGTCCGAATGCCGCCGCAGCAGTCGGGTGAGGTCGCCGGCCCGGTAGTTGACGATGCCGCGTGCGATCTCCCGGCCGGAGGAGTCGAGAATGCGGACGGTGTCCCCTCGCTCGAAGGTCCCCTCGACGGCGGCGACCCCGACAGGGAGCAGGCTGCCTCCCCGGCGCAGAGCCTGGGCGGCGCCCTCGTCCACGGCGAGGCTGCCAGCCGCGCCTACCGCCAGGAGGAAGCGTCGGCGGCTGTCGATGGTCGAGTCCAGCGCCCGAAAGTGGGTTCCGACATGTTCACCGGCGGCAAGCCGTGTCAGAACGTCCGGGTCACTCCCACGAGCGATGATCACCGTCGTCCCCGAGCGGCGGGCCAGATTGGCGGCTTGCAGCTTGGTGACCATGCCGCCGGTCCCCCCACCCGACGACGTCCCGCTGGCCGCCTCCCACAGCGAAGGCGGTATCTCATCGGTCAGCACGTCACTGATGAGTTGTGCAGCCGGGTCGTGGCGTGGATCGGCGGTAAACACCCCCGGTTGATCGGTCAACAGAATCAGCGTATCGGCATCCACCAGGGTCGCCACCAGCGCCGACAGGTTGTCATTGTCGCCAAGTCGGATTTCTTCCGTCGCCACCGTGTCATTCTCGTTGACAATCGGCAGCAGTTGATGGCTCAGCAGCGCCGAAAGTGTGTTGCGGGCGTTCAGGTAGCTGCGCCGGTTGTCGAGATCAGAGCGCGTCAGCAGCACCTGGGCTACGGTGATGCCATACAATCCAAACAGCCGCTCATACAGCGCCATCAGGCGGGGCTGGCCGACGGCGGCGAGCATCTGCTTGACGGGGATGTCCTTCGGCAGCTGCGGGAAGCTCAGCGCCTCCCGGCCGGTGGCAACCGCCCCCGAGGTCACCAACACGACTTCGTTGCCGGCGGCTCGCAGATTCGAGATCTGGCGGGCGAGATCGACCAGGGTGGGGGCAGACAGCCGGCTGGTCCCCGCCGTCAGGGTCGACGTGCCGATCTTGATGACGAAGCGAGCTGGAGGCACAGAGGTTGGGTTCGTCGTCACTGAGGCTCGTGGCGCACGGGGCGCTTCATCGGGCGGACTTCATGCGCATGCCGGTCGTCCCATCCACCACAGATGGAACCCGCATGTATCCTTGCCGTGCAGCCAATCCGGCCATGATACCCGCTCGCCGCACCTCCGACAAGGTTCGATGGGGCGCGGACTGCGCCGGTCCAGGCCGCCGGCTGGGCGCACAGCCCTCCGACGATCTCATCACAAGCCCCAGCCCCGGCGGAGGGATGGAGGAAGCCGCTGGAAGTAGGGCACGACGGGAAGCCGGCGCACCCGGAGGCGGCTGTCCGCCGGCTGCGCCGCAACAGAGGCATGGTACGCGGACTGGAGCCCGCTCGTATTGGATGGACTGGCGGGCAGTCCCGCGCTATGTACGCTGGGCTTCCCGACTGTCAGCCGGAGCTCCCCGTCATCGGCCGCGTCAAGCTTGGGTCATGCAGCTCCCGGTCGTACCGGAGGTGAGCCTCCCCAGCGATCGCGCAGCATCCCGCAGGGAAGCGGGAAGAGGATTCCCGCCATCGCCTCGGTGTCAATTCCGGTCGAGGTGCAAGTGGAACCCGTGGATCTCGGCGGGCGAGCCTTGTCCAGTTTGGGCTGGATTCAATCGCCAAGCTGGCTTTCCAGCAGCGAAGGGACCTTTGTCGTGATTTGATCGCGCACCTGGCGGAAGGCGGCCATGACTTCGGCCTCCGAGCCTCGGGCGAGCGCCGGATCCGGAAACCCCAGGTGGAGGCGGCGACCATGGCCGAGCCACACCGGGCATTCCTCCGCCGCCGAGTCGCAGACGGTGACGACCAGTTCGAACGGCACGCTCCGCATCTCTGCCACGTCCTTCGACCTGCCAGCATGCTCGATCCCGATTTCCCGCAGCGCCCGGATGGCGTTCGGGTTGACGGACCCGGTCGGCCGGGTGCCGGCGCTGGAAGCCTCCCAGATCTCGCCCAGGCGCGCATTGACGATGGCCTCCGCCATCTGGGACCTTGCCGAGTTGCCGGTGCATAGGAATAGCACCTTCCGCTTCATCTCCACACCTCCGCCAGTCCAGCGCGCTGTCGAATCGAAGCCGGGTCTCTCCGTCCCGGCCCCCGGCCGCCAAGTACTTCGCTCGCAGCAGGTTTCCCCGAGGGGAGCCTGCTCGCGAGGAGAGCGTGGCTACCCCACCATGCCCTGGAGCGTCACACGCCGGTCTGCGAAGCCCTCGTCCTGCGCCAAAGCATCGCACGCCTGCAACTGCTGCCGCTGTTGCAGCAAGCTGAATGCGAATGCCATGCAGGTCGCCTCACCACACCGGCCGCAGTTCGTCTGGGGCAGGAGCGCCCACACGTCCAGGGGACGAGGCGCCTGCCGCCGGCACGTCGCCGCAACCAGGGCTGCGCGATCCTCCCAGGTGGCGTTGATGGCGTCGGTCAGGGCAGCCAGCAGTTCCAGTCCCTGGGCGCTGTCGATCACCTGCGTGATGCTCACCCGCTCGGGCTGGAGTGTGATCAGCCCCGGCCTGCGGCGCAGCGTAAGCGACGGCGGCTCGGGCGTGTAGGCGATCACGTTGGGCAGGGTCGCCAGGAAGGGCAACACTTCATCCAGTGCCCGCGACGGCCTGCCCACCACGATGATCTTGCCCGGTTCGGCCAGGCAGGGCAGTGTCCTCTCCAGCGCGATTGACGGAAGGAAAGCCACGCTCACTTCTGCATCGGGTTGCCGTAGACGGCCTGGATGCCCGCACCGGGCACCTGAAGCATCACCTTTCAACCGCCCTCCAGCAGCTCCTTAGCCTTGCCTTTGAAGTGACGTTTGAGGAAGGCCAGCGCGGCCTCGGAGTCATCGTCCATGAGGATGCGGGCCAACTCGATCAGGTCCGCATCTTCCAGGATCAGCTGCACTGCTTTCTTCGACTCGGACATCACCCACCTCGCCTGCGCCGTCGGCCAGTCGTCGGGCCGTTCTGTAGAAACGGCCGGGCACGACCGCGACTCCCGCCTGCGGAGCGCTAACCTGTCACGGCTATCCGCAACGGATGCAGACGTCCGTCTCCCGGTTGGTCCAGTAGACCAACCCACACGTTGGGCAGGTCGCCTGGCGCAGTCCGGCGTTCTTCACGGCCGGCTTAGGCCGAAGCTCGGCCGGAAGGCTGGCGTATGGATCGCCGCAACAGCAACCTTTCGGCGTTGCGCCTGTTTGCGCGCTGGCTGCCCTCTCATCTGCTGTCTCCATGCACGCCTCTCCTCAGCCGATGCTCGGCGCCTCGATCAGCAGCACGCGCACGGCCTGCAGGTGCTCGGCCCGTTCGGGCTCCAGTAGGACCGGGCATTCTTCCAATTCGACCTGCGAGGCGGCCAGCCGCAGGGCGAAGGTGAAGCAGGTCGGTGAGCCACAACCCTTGCAGTTGGTCTGCGGCAGGTGCTGGTAGATGGCCATCGGGGTCGGCCGCTGCCGGGCCTGGTGATCGGGCGCGATTTCATCCCGGTGCTCCCAGGTGCGGTTGACCAGGTCCACCAGCCCACGTATCTCGTGAACAGCCGCTTCGCGGTCTTCGACATTGCTTGTGACGATCTCGTAGTCATGGAAGGCGATGTTGTGGCCGCCTTTCTTCCAAGTGAGCGCCCCGGCCGCCGGGTTGTAGACTGCGCCCCGCAATGTGGCGTTGAGGTACGGAAGAACCTCGGCGATGGGCGCGCTCAGTCTGGCGCGGGCCGCGAAACGCTCCGCCCCAGGATCGCAGGGCGGGGTGAAGACCTCGAGGTCGAACGTCTCGACCAGCTTGGCATGGGCTTCTTCTGGCATCGTACGTCCCCTGCGGGCGACAACGCACAGTCGCCAAGCGCAAACCGACTTCGGCTCAGCCGGATCCTCCCGGCCCAGCCCCGACCG
>JALHUE010000055.1 GCA_022866145.1 Anaerolineales bacterium
ATAGGCCTCGAGCGAAGCCCGGATTTCCTTCGGGTCCTGATCCGGCACCAGCCGCATCGAGATCTTGGCCATGGCCTTCGCAGGCAGCACGGTCTTCGAGCCGGCCCCCGTGAAGCCGCTCAAGAACCCGTTGACGTCCAAGGTAGGGCGGGCCGAGGCGCGCTCGGTCGAGGTGTAGCCGACCTCTCCGTCCAGCTGTGGTGCGCCGGTCTGGGTCTTCCACCAAGCCTCGTCCGTCGGCAGCTTGGCCATCTCATCCCGCTCCCTGGCGCTGAGCGGGCGGACCTTGTCGTAGAAGCCCGGCAGCTGGATCACGCCCTGGGCGTCTCGCATTCCGGCGATCACCTGGCACAGCACCAAGGCCGGGTTGTCGACCGCACCTCCGAAACCGCCGGAATGCAGGTCCGTCGACGGACCCTTGACATTGACCTCAGCGTAAACGAGTCCGCGAAGCGACACCGTCAGGGCAGGGATATCCGGCGCCAGAATGCCAGAGTCGCCATTCAGACAGAAGTTGCTCTTGAGCAGTGCCTGGTTTTGCTGGATAAACGCCGGCAGGCTGGGGGAGCCGATCTCCTCCTCGCCTTCCAGCATGATCTTCAGGTTGACCGGGAGAGGCCCGGTATGCAAGATCGCCTCGACGGCGCTCAGATGGGCCATGACCTGCCCCTTCATGTCGGAGGCACCGCGCCCGTACAGGTTGTCACCCTGCACAACGGGGTCAAAGGGATCGGTTCGCCAAAGGTCAATCGGATCCGTCGGCTGGACATCGTAGTGTCCGTAGAACAAGATGGTCTGCGCCGATGGCCCCGCGTTCAGCCGCTCGGCGTAGACAACGGGATGCCCGGCCGTAGGCAAGATTCGGGCTTGCTCGAAACCGAGGGCGGTCAAGCGCTGGACTAGCCATTCGGCGGCCCGATGCATATCCTGGTTGTGCTCGGGGAGCGTAGAAATGGAGGGGATGCGCAGGAACTCCATCAGGGACTGCAGGGATTGATCGCGGTTCTGCCGCGCATAGGCGATGGCGTCGTCGTAGCGGGTCATTCAGCTCAGCTCCCTTCGGTTTGGTTCTTGTCGGGCTGGATCGCGCTAGACCCGCCCCAGACCGGCTCAGGCAGGAGGCGTCACTGGCACCCTGGGCAGAGCGGGCCGGGCCGGATGGGTAAACCGCGCAGGCCCGACGATTATAGCCTCGCCAGCAGGCTGCGGAAAGCGGGGGAATCCTTGAAGGCGGATGGCAACCATGGTAGCCTCGCCTCGAAAGCGGGCGGTGAACGATTCGAAGCCGCCGAACGGGTAACCCTGCCGACGCCACTCGATTTGCCCGATCTGAGAATCGTCCCAGTCAGCAGCCTCCACCCCCACGAGCAGTTCGATGCGAATCGGGTGGTGCCACTGGTGACCCGGCTGCGCGCCGACGGAGTCTTGAAGAACCCGCCGATCGTTCTCCCCCTGGGACAGCGTACCGAGCGCTATGTAGTGCTGGATGGGGCCAATCGCACCGAAGCCTTCCGGGAAATGGACCTGCCGCATGTGCTGGTTCAAGTTGCCCACGCCGGCGACAGTTCCGTTCGCCTCGAGACCTGGAATCATCTACTGCGCCGGGTCGCGGTCGACACATTGCTCCAGGCCTTGCTGGCCTTTCCAGAACTAGCCCTGGTACGATCCGATGTCGACCGAGCCACCTTCAACCTGAGCGCCGGCGCAAGCCTTGCCTACCTGGCCATGCCCGGGGATCACACCCTGGAAATCGTGGGCGAGACGGAACCCTTGCGCTGGCGGGTTGCGAATCTGCACCGAATAGTGGAAGCCTACACGGGGCGGTGCGAGCTTGAGAGGATCAGTGCCGTGCGGGCTGCAGGCCTGCAGAATCTCTACCCGGACTTCGCCGCCCTGATGGTCTTTCCCCGTTTCGAGCTGGAGGATGTGATCCGGGCGGCGTCCCAGGGGGTGCTGCTGCCCGCCGGCCTCACGCGATTCCTTGTCTCGCCCCGTGCGCTGCGGGTGAACTACCCGCTGGATCGGTTGGCGTCTGGCCGGTCTGCCGAGGAGAAGCAAGAGGAACTCGAGCACTGGCTGCGGACGGTTGTCGCATCCCGCCGAGTCCGCTACTACGGCGAGGCCACTTACCTGTTTGATGAGTAGCCGCCGGCTTCGCCTGTGGCAGCAGCCAGCAGGGAGCATGGAGGGAGTAGGGCATTGGATGTTGAGTTGGTCGGGCCCGAGCAGGTACCGGTTCCCCCGGAGAAGGTGCGGGTGCTGAGCGCACGGGCGGCTGCCTATTCAGATGGCCGCCGAGTGAAGGTCTCCGTCCGCCTGACGCCCTTCCTGGAGCGGCCGGATGTCGAGCTGCGCATCGTGGACGGCGCCGGTCAGCTGTTGGCCGAGGCCGCCGTCATCGAATGTGTTGAGACTGACTTCGAGCTCACGCTTCATTTGCGACAAGGGACACCCCGGCCGGCGGCGTGTGAGCTGGCAGTCAGGGTCCGTTACCCCGATCGGGACCTGCAGACCGACCACACGCTGCGGTTCTCGATCCCCCCGGATCTCCCGAGCTAAGGACAACGAGCGCTCGCTCCCCGGGAAAGTTGACCTATAATGTGCATGTCGCGGACGCGCGCCGCCGGTCGCGGGGATCGGCGGGGATGACTGCCGGGCGTGCAGCTGTGGCAGCGTCTCGCCTGCGGCGCGGAAGCCGGAGAGACGGTGCCGAGACCGGACCCGCTCCACACGCACAGGATCACACCTCCTTCGTTTGACCGGACGAAGCTTCATCGCGTTCGCCTGGTAGACGCACTGCTCGCTTATGTCGGGCGCAAATTGATCGTTGTAGCTGCCCCGGCGGGGTACGGCAAGACGACCCTGCTGGCGGACTTCGCGGCGCATGCGGGGGTTCCCACCTACTGGGTTCGGCTGACTGCGGCGGACCGGGATGCCGTCCGGCTGGCCGAGGCGATCCAGGCCACCCTCGGTCGCCGCTTCCGGCACTTTAGAGCCTTGGCCAGCCAGGCTATGACAGGACAGACCGTGCCGGCGGGGATGGCGCGGGCGCTCGCCGATGCGGTCCGGGACTCGATTCGCGAGCCGTTTGCCCTCGTGCTCGACGATGTCCACTTGCTGAACTCTTCCCAACCTGCGCTTGACCTGCTCGACGTCCTGATTTCGGAACTGCCTGAGCAGATGACGGTCATCACCGCCGGTCGGGAAGTGCTCGAGGTGTCGCTGGCAAAGCTGATGGCGGACGGCGACCTGGCCGGCTTCGGCCCTCACGACCTGACATTTACGGCCGAGGAGCTCATAGACCTTACCCGGTTGCAGGGTGGCGCAGAACTCAGCCTGGAGCGAGCCGAGTCCTTGATCCATTCGACCCGGGGCTGGATCACGGGGTTGCTGCTCACCGGGAGCGTCTCGGCTGCCCACCTCCGGGCTTTCAATGATGGCGGCCAGCCGATGGTGTACGACTACCTGGCGTCCGTTGTCCTGGGTCAGCAAACCGAAGCCATGCGGCAGTTCATCCTGGATGCAGCCTGCCTGCCGGTGATGTCGGTCGCGGCCTGCGACACGGTCTTGCGCCGGAACGACAGCGGCGAGCTGCTTCCGTGGCTCGTTCGCAAGGGGCTGTTCATCGCCGTCAGCGAGGACCAGGCGGCGACCTTCGAGTTCCACCCTCTCTTTCGCCAGTTCCTGCTGGACACGGCTGAGCGCGAGGACCGGCGTCGTCTGATGCGGCTGCGCATGCGGGCAGCGGCGTACCTTTCGCAACAGGGACGGATCGAGGAGGCGGTGGAGGCCTTCCTCGCCGCCGGGTCCCGCATCCGCGCGGCTGGCTTGATGGCGAGCCATGTGCGCGAGATGGACCGCAAGGCGCATTTCCAGACAGTCGAGCAGTGGATGGCCTGGGCGGAGGAGTACGACCTGCGGGTGCCCGAGGTGTATATCAAGCTTGCCTGGCGGGCCATCGATCAGGGCAGGGACGACGACGCCCGCCGGCTCGTGGACAAGGCGCGCTCTCTCTTGGAGAACGATCGGCCTCTCGATCTCTGGAGCCTCGCCGAATTCGCAGAAGCCACCCTGGCAATGCGTCGTGGGGATGTCGATGCCGTCAACCGGATTCTGGACGGGATCGTCGAGCGCGTGCCGCAAGGCAGCTATCCTTGGATTCATGGAGCGGTCCACGAATCCCGGGCGGCGGCCATCGCCCAGGCGGGCGGAGATCAGTCCAGGGCAGAAGGCGAATTGCGGCGGGCGATCGAGCTCTACCGGCTTGAAGGAGACGAGTTTCGCGAAGCTCGCACGCTCGTCACGCTATTCAACTCGCTGGGTCGGCAAGGCCGGAGCCTGGAGGGCGAGCCCTACATGCGCAAGGCGCTGGCTCTGCTTGCGGCGAGGTACCCGGGGTCGGAGGACTACACGGCAGCGCTCAACAACTATGCCGTCGGCCTGCACGGGCGAGGGGAGATCGACGAAGCGATGGGGCTGCTGCAGCAGGCGCTGCGTCTTGCCCGCCGCTCTGGGAACGTGCGCAATGAAGCCCTGGTGGTCCTGAGCCAGGCGGACATCTTCAATGACCTGGGGCTGGCGGTGCAAGCGGCCGAACTGTACGACCGGGGGATCCTGCAAGCCTCGCGGGCGAAGGACCTGTGGCTTCTGCGCTACGGCTGCCTCCTGATCAGCTCATTGCACCGCAGGCAAGGTCAGAACGCTACTGCCCAGGCTTGGCTGCACCGGGGGGTAGCGGTCGACAGCGGGCGAAGCCTGTGGCCGGTGATCCAGATCGAGACCGCGGCCTTGCTCAGCACCGGGGACCCCGGCGAGGCGGCTTGCCGCGTTCAGTCGCTGCTGACGGACACGGACTGGATCCTGACGAGCGCGGAGCGGGCGGTAGCGATGTACCATCTGCTCCGCGCGCACTGGCTGGCCGGTGCTTTCGACAAGGCCAGAGAGGAAGCCTCGCGTTGGCTGGCGTGGATCGGGGCAACCGGCAGCGCTCAACCGGTGGCGGCAGAGCTGTTGGCGGACGCGGACCTTCTGCGCTTCTTGAAAGGGGAGTTCGCTTCCGACCCGATCTGGCAGCAGCTCCACGGGAGAGTGCAGTTGCTGGAGGCGCTGGCGGTCCGATTCGGCGCCGAGCCAGAAGAGCAGGATCGCCCCAACAGGCTGCTTGTCCGGGCGCTGGGCCGCAGTGATCTGGCGATGGGGGGACAGCCGCTGGCGGATCTCAAACCGCTGGCGCGAGAAGTGTTGTTCTTCTTGGTAGACCATCGGCGGGTTGAGAGGGACATCCTGCTCGAACAGTTTTGGCCGGAGCACATGCCCGGGCGGCAGGCTGCGAACCTGCATATGGCGATCTACGGCCTGCGCCGTGAGCTGGGCAAGGACGCGATCGTGCTGGATGGCAGCACCTACCAGGTCAGCCCTTCGATCGAGCTGGACTACGATGCGGATGCCTTTGAGCACGCAGCCAACCTGGCGCAGCGGATGGCGCCGGGCGATCCTCGCGGGCTGTTCGCCCTGACGGAGGCGGTGAACTCGTACGGCGGCCCCTACCTGCCGGGACTGACTTCGAGCTGGGTGCTAGACCGACGCCGCGTCCTGGAGAGCCGCTACCTTGACCTACTGGCCGAGACGGCGGACGAGGCCATGGTGGCCGGACAACCTGAAGCCGCAGCGCGCTGCCTGCGGATTGCCCTGGACATCGATCCATTTCGCGACGATGTCCATCTTCGGTACCTCGAGGCACTGGGGGACCTTGGCCGCCAGAGCCAGATCGTCTCGCACTATCGAGGCTACGTGCGCCTGCTGGCCGACGAGCTTGGGCTGGATCCTCCGGAGCCGATTCGCTCCCTCTACCAGAGGCTGATCAGCTAGCCCTCGGTCCCTCGATCCCTCGATCCTCGACCGGACATTCGTTCCCTCGAACTCTCATTGCCAAATTCGGCCAGTTCGGCTGCCGCAGTGGTGCGAGCCCCTGCCCATATCTGGGGCCGTCCGCAAGCTGGCCGACACAGCTTCGGGTCAACGAGTCCGAGTGGGACCGTGGTACCCACCCCGTCCCGTCGATTCTCCATGTAGCGTAGATTGAGCAATTGTTTCGGTCCGGGCGTGCGCAAGCATGGACCCGGGGAGAATCCACAGGAGGTCGACATGCCAGCAACTGACGGCACCGGCAGGTAGTGGCCATCCCTTCGCCATCGGCGAAAGGGCGCGGGGCGAGCGCGGGGCACGATTGCGCGCATTGCCCGGCACATTTGGAGTGGAGGTAGACCAATGCACGGTAGCGTCTTAGACACACTCGTTGCTCGCTCGATCACGGATGCTTCGTTCCGACAACGGTTCGATCAGGGCAGACTGGCGCAGGACCTTGATGAGCTCGAGGCTCCGGCCGGAGTCCGGGAGGCATTGGAAGATCTCTCGGCTTCTCCCTGGGAGGCCTTCGTCCGCCAGGCACACAGCTGCCTGCAGGGAATCGAAGCGGCGATCGAGCTTCCGGCCATGCCTTCGGCGCGGGAGGGTTTGCAGCCGAATCGGGTCCTTGCCGAACAGGTCGCCTGATCCCAGCCGGTATCGCGGGGGAAGGTCACGGGCTCGCGCCACGGCCCAGGACTTTCAGCTGGGTTAGCGAGGGGCGACAGGTATAATGGCCGGAGGCAAATCGCCGGATGGCGGGCATGCAGCCTGCGGGCGGGGAAGAGGACTTCGCACCCACTAGGGAGGGGGGCGCAATCCTATCGAGGAAGCGGCCGGGGCGGCATCTTCGCGCCTGGTTGATCGTGCTTGTCGGATTGATGGCAGTGACCGCGGCGACGTCTGCCGCGGTTTC
>JALHUE010000056.1 GCA_022866145.1 Anaerolineales bacterium
CTTCCCGCGCCCGTGCCGCTCCCACCCGCGAGTATATGTCATCCCGAGCGCCTGCCCGGAGCGCCTGTCCCGAGCGGTAGCGAGGGAGAAGCGAGGGGGCAGCGAGGGATCTGCTGTGGCCTCGTCTAACCGCCCCTGCGCTCCTACTGCCGCATCATGGCGATCTTCATGTCGGCTTCACTATCCGGGATCAGCTCGCCGGACTCATCTCTTCCAGGCTGGCCGTGGCCTGGGCGGCCTCCGGTTTGACACAAACGGGGAACAGGCCGTTGACCACAACATAGGTGCCTTCGGGCACCTTGTAGATGTCGACTGTGGAGGGTGTGAAGAGACCGACCAGGGACCCGCCGACCTGAGCCGCAATCTGGCCCAGCAGACTTCCCGACACGGTGATCTTGCTCTTCCCCTGGTCGTTGGTCGTCACCAGCGCGGTGAGATCGCCTTGCGCCCGCTGGCCGTTGACCAGACCGTTCACACTCAGGTTGACCGTGGCGTTGAGCGAGGTCAGCCCGGCGATCGATTTGAGCGGCATGACATCCCCAGGAGGAGGCGTTGGCGTTCTGGTTTATGCCGCAAGGAACGTCCCCGCCGCAGAGAACGCCGGCGCGGCGACGCTAAGCGCCACAAGCAGCACGATAACGGTCGTCACCGCACCAATCACCCCGAAGACATACGGCCTGGTCGTTTTCATGAGTCCCTGCACACTCTAGCCCGATGAGACGATGGGCTGGTCGGCGGGCTTACGTCAGCTGCGACTGCCGCTGCTATCGCAATGCCCATTCGAGGCAATGCGAATGTCTTCTTTCCGTCGGGTGCAGGCCGCCGGGCGGCGGCCTGCACCCCATCCACCTATGGCGCGTTGGTTAGCCGGGTCTAGTCAACCGCAAACGCAGCCGCCGCAATCTTCTCAAGATCGAGGTACTGCGCCTCCTCCACTGTGACTCCCACGCCGAGGATCGTCCCGCCTTTGAACTCGCCAGGTGCCTTGTATTCCTCACTAACGGGATCGCTGCTATCACGGCCGACGCACAGGCCATCTCCGCCCAGGCTGAACTTGCCCACCTGGGCGCGCATCGCGCCTTCAGCCACGACCTTCTCGTTCACATAGAGTTTCGTCGTGCCGGTAGACTCGTGGAACTGGCCCATGCCCTCGCGGATGAACTCCATGCCCAGGGTGTAGTTGCCGGGTTTGAGTTCACCTGAAACAAACTTCTGTTCGGGCTTCATGCCCAGGAAGTTGTAGACGTAATACAGCTTCTTGTCCTTGATGAACATGGAGTGACCGCCGAAGCGCGACCCGTGGGCGAAGATCACGCCCGAGCAATCCGGATCGGTGATCTCGACATCGGCCAGGATCTTAAAGGATCGTCCGCGCACGTTGACGGCAGCGGATTCCGGGACCTCAGCCGCGTCCGGGAGATAAATGTAGCGCTCGCGGGGCGCTTCTTCCAGAGGCCGCGGGATGGTCAAAATGGCGACCGCGCCCCGGTCATCCAGTGGCAGCACATTGTTCTTCTCGGCCTCATCGATCCAGGTCTTAATCAGCGCCTGCAGTTTTTCGGGGTTCTCCTTGGCCAGATCCTTGGATTCAGAGCGATCCACATCCACGTGGTAGAGCTCCCAATCATCCTGATCGAAGTGGCCCTTGTCCGCGGGAGCCGGTGGGTGGATGGCCGCGGCCTTCCAGCCTTCCTCCCAGATGCCGCGGGTGCCGAGCATGGCGAAATACTGGCGCTTCTTCCGGGTGGGAGCATCCGGCTTTGCCTCGAAGGTGTACTTCATCGAGACGCCGGAAAGCGGGATCTGTTCTGCGCCCTTGTAGACCTTAGGCATCTCCAACCCGCAGGCTTCCAAGAGCGTCGGGACGATATCGGTGGAGTGGTGGTACTGGTTGCGTACCTCGCCGCGCGCCTTGATCCCCTTGCCCCACGAGATGACCAGCGGGTCGCAGGTGCCACCCGCGTATTCCGAGTAGCGCTTGAACATTTTGAAGGGCGTCGAAAAAGCGGCGGCCCAGCCGGTGGGGAAATGCTCGTAGGTATTCGGACTGCCCAGCTCGTCAATGAGCTTCAGGTTCTCAGATAGCTCATCCGGGTAGCCGTTGAAGAGCTTGTTCTCGTTGACCGAGCCGTTGGGGCTGCCCTCTCCTGATGCGCCGTTGTCGGCGGCGTACAGGACGATGGTATTCTCGAGCTGGCCGGTTTTCTCTAGGTAGTCGACAATGCGGCCAACCTGGGCATCGGTATATTCCGAGAACCCGGCATAGACCTCAGCCAGGCGTGAGAACAACTTCTTCTCATCGGCGTTGAGTGAAGCCCAGGGGCGAACCATGTCTGCGGGGGCGGCCATATCCTTCCGCATTGGGTTGAACGGTGTAAGCTGTGTACCCTTGGGCAGAATACCTTTTGCGATCATGCGCGGCAGCACCCACTCGCGGTAGGCCTCGTAGCCGTCATCGAACTTACCCTTGTACTTGTCGATGTAGTCCTGTGGCGCCTGGTGCGGAGCGTGATTGGCGCCGGGGCAGAACCACAGGTACCACGGCTTCGAAGGGTTGCTGGATTGCTGGTCCTTGATCATCCGAATGGCTTGATCGGCAAGATCCTTGGAGAGGTGATAGCCCTGCTCGGGGAGGTAGGGCTGATCGATCATGTGGTTATCTTCAACCAGGGTGGGATACCACTGGTTGGTTTCGCCGCCGATGAAGCCATAGTAACGGTCGAACCCCTGCTGTAACGGCCACGACTTGCGGGTTGCGCCCGGAGCGAGGTCTGTCTCGGGTACGTTGTGGTTCTTACCAACCCAGAAGGTGCTCCAGCCGTTCTCCTGAAGGATCTGACCGATGGTCATGGTCGTGTCCTGGAGGCGGCAGTGCTGGCCGGGAAAACCGTTCGATGCTTCTGTAATGGAGGCAAACCCGTTGAGATGATGGTTGCGTCCGGTCAGGAGAGTGGAGCGACTAGGTGAGCAAAGAGCCGTGGTGTGCCACTGCGAGTAGGTCAACCCGTTTTCCGCCAGCTTGTCCATCGTAGGCATGTTGATGCGGCCGCCGAAGGGCGACCAGGCTGCCAGACCAGTGTCGTCATACAGCACGAAAAGGATGTTCGGAGCACCCTCCGGCGCTCTTGTCAGCGTGTAGGGTTCCCAGTCCGCGACCGAGTCGCGGACGTCGAGCTTGATCACGCCTTTGAATGGTTTTGTTGCCATGTTGACCCTCCTAGGGGTTCGATTCGATCGCACCGGGCTGAAATTCCTCCGACCAGCTCCCATTCCATCTGGGGTTGGACGGAGCCGGCTCTAC
>JALHUE010000057.1 GCA_022866145.1 Anaerolineales bacterium
ATCGCCAGCGGTTGCGCTCGTGACTTCCATTGTCTAGACTCCGCCCCTGGGTGGCGCGACCCCCCATTCCCGCAAGGGGTCCGTCTGGGGTGGGTCCATGGGGGCACACACCGGGCGTCCTTCAAGGCGTTCCTCGGTCAACCCCTCGGCCTGCAGGTCGAGACCTGGGCCGATCGCATGGACGCGCCCCAATCGCCCCCCCGCCTACCAAGGAGCCTTTGATGCCCCCGATCCTCCGCCGCCACAGGATTGCCGTTGTGTGCGTCGGTATGGCGGCCTTCGCCGCCGTCCTGGCCTGCACCTGCAAGCTGCCGCTAAGCCTGCAACCCACACCTACCGAAACACTGCCGCCGGTCCTCACCGAGACCCAGGCGCCGCCCACGGTGGCGACGACCGAGCCGACGGCCACGGCCACGGCCGCAGTCATCGTCGCGCCGACGACGGCGGTGCCGATCGTCGTCCCAGCGACGAAGACCAAAGTGCCGCCGACGATCACGCTCACTACCGCCCCGCCTCCCGGCGGCGGCTCGTGGGGCATCGTCCAATCCGACCTCGAGCTGTACGGTGTATCGCGGGTCTCCCCAATCGGTGCCACCACGACGCTCACCCTCGACGTGCGCAACTACGGGCCCAACGCCTTCGAAGGTCCACTGCGCGTCGTCTGCGTGGCGCAGGGATACCAGCTCGCCGATGCCAGCCAGCCTTGCGCGCCGGCGGTCGCCGACGTGACCGTCGAGATCCACCAGGGAGTCGGCACCGGGCACTTCGACGTCAGCCTGTCAATGACCAACCCGGCCTGCTTCTACCCGGGCGGGCAATGTTCGATCATCGTCCCGGAAAACAAAGACCCGAACCCGGCCAACAATCAGTACGGCTTCTCGCTTCCCTAGGATGGCCGATCCCTCAAGCTTGAGCTGGGGCGCACCCGGGCCCCAGGACACAAGCCGCGCCGAGTGATCCCGGTCGTTCGCTTCCGTCGCCCCGGCGGTGCGGGTCATGGCCGACCGGGCGGCCATTTGAGACGCTTCGGCTGGCTTCTGCTTCTCCTGCTGGCGATCGCCGCGCTCGGATGCAATTTGACCGGCAGCCCGGCCGTCAGCGCTTGCAGGCGTGGGCGGAGCCCGGTCAACCTCCGGCAATGCAATCAGGCTCGGAGCGGTGCGGGTGAGTGCCCACGAGCGACCGCGGCAGTCCGGCCTGAAGACCCCGAGCGAACTCTGCCCGACAAGGAAACGCTCGAGGGTGTCGGCCAACCGGGCGGCACCCTGCTCTTTGGAGCAGCTGTGGCGAATGCGAAGCTCTGCCGGAGCCGAAGTCGGCTGCTGCTGTCGTCGTCGACAGGCTAGGTATCGAAGCCGGGGAGTTTGTCGCTCGCTGTGGCTCGCCCACCGCATGCGCCAGGAAACTGCTGCCGGCGCGCTTGTCGTCGGCTCGGCCGCCTTCGCCCGGCGTTAGGTAGACGGGGACGACGCGGACGGGCCGGCAGATCCGTGGCCCATCCGCACCACTACCCGATGCTTCACCAACTCACGCTCGAGCGGGATGACGCCGTCGGTCAACGGCTGCCCATCCATCTCGACCGAGGCCACCCCGCGCTCGACGCGGGCAGAGTTGTCCACCTGGATCTCGTACAGCGCCTCGCCGCGACGGTAGGTCAGCCGGAACCCCGACCACCAACCGGGAATCACCGGGTCGAGGCGAAGGCTGTCGCCGCAAACGTGAAGGCCGAGGAGCTCCTCGACCCAGGCGCG
>JALHUE010000058.1 GCA_022866145.1 Anaerolineales bacterium
CCGCCCGCGCTGAGCCAAGGCGCGCAGGTCGCCTTCGGCTTGAGCCGCCGCCAGGGTGCCGAAGGTGTACCCCTCGCCGGGAACCGGAAGATCGCGATCGACGTCGGCCGTGAATTGCAGGAACAAGCCCGTCGGTGGGCCTCCCTTGTGATACTGGCCGGTCGAGTGCAGGAAGCGGGGACCATAGCCCAGGGTTGTCGCCAAGTGGAATCGTTCCAACAAGGCCAGGCGCAGTGCCTGCAGCGCCTGATCGATCTGCGGCGTATCCATCAGGTAAGCCATCAAGGCAAAGTAGTCCCCCGGGCGGGCGAGCGCCAGCAGGGAAGCCAGATCGCCGTGGCTGACGAGATCGGGAGGATGACCGGCTTCGACAGCCTGGCGCAGCACGTTGGCCGTGAGGTCTTTGCTCTCCTGCACGTTGGGCTGGTCGAATGGGTGGATCCCGATCAAGGCACCGGCGACGGCGGTGGCGAACTCCCAGCGGTAGAACTCGGCGCCGATGGATTGAACGTCGGCCAGATCCAGGCGCACGACAGGCTGGCCGGCCTGTTCCAGGGCAAGGGCGCGATCATCGAGGCGGCGATTTCGGTCGCCCGCCAGCCGCAAGTAGACGAACAACCGGTCATTGCCATAGCAGTCCAGCGGTGCCTCAGGTTCGAGGGCGACGGGCAGCAGGCCGCGGCCTTGCTTGCCGGTGCTCTCGGCCAGCAGCTGCTCGGCCCACAGGCCGAAGGCCGCCAACCGGGGAGCGGCCAGGAACGTGACCTTGTCGTGGCCGGTGCGGTGGCCGGCCGCAAGCCACGCGCCGAGCATGGCGCCGGGATTCTCGGTCAGCGGAGTGGCCGGGGCGCAGGCCGCCGCCATCGGCTCAACCGGCGCCAGTAAGGAGAGCGGGTCGATTCCGCTGAGCGTAGCCGGCACCATACCAAACAGCGAAAGCGCGGAGAAGCGGCCGCCGATATCCGGAGGGTTGAGGAAGATCTGCCGGAACTTGTTCTGTCGCCCCAGGCGCTCGAGGCCGCTGCCCGGGTCGGTGATCGCCAGGAAGTGCTCTCCAGCGCGCCCGCCGACGGCCTGCTGCGCCTGATCGAAGAAGAAGCGGAAGAACGAGAGGACCTCGATCGTGCCGCCGGACTTGCTGGAGACCAGGTACAGCGTGCGCTCGGGATCAACGGCCCGGGACGCTCGATCGACCCAGCCGGGTACCGTCGAGTCGAGGACGTGCAGGCGAGGCCAACCCGGGCGCGGACGGAAAGTTCGACGCAGAACCTCCGGGGCGAGGCTGCTGCCGCCCATCCCCAGCAGGACAATGTCCCGAATGCCGCCTCGCCGGGCATTGTTGGCCAACTCCAACAGTCCAGGTGCCCGTAACTGTGAGACAACCGGCACGGTCAGCCAGCCGAGGCGATTGGCGATCTCATCCGGCTGCGGCTTCCAGGCCGTATGGTCCTTGGCCCAGATGCGCTCGATCAGCCTGCGGTCACCAATTTCATCCAGGGCCTGGCGAACGGCGGACTCCACCATTGCCTCCTGACACGTCCCCACCGGATCCAGGGATCAGCGGAACTCGCACAACAGCCGGGTGACTCCCTGATACGCCTCCGCGGAGAGCCCGGGCGGGGGAGTCCCGCTGATCTCATCACACAGGCTGTGGCGGACGCGCTCGTCCGACCGCAGGCGAGAAGCGAGTTCGGCTGCTTCCGATTCCCTGCCGTCGAGCACGTACCCTTCGATGAAAGGAATCCATTCGGAAAGATCGAGCGGCTTCAAGTTGCTGGCCTCCACCTGATCTGCGAGGCGGGCAACCTCGGTCCAGTCGCCGCGCTGGCGTGCCAGCAGCGCCTGTTGGTAGTAGTAGCACCACGCGTGAGGGGCTTCCGGACCGAAGAACGCCGGGACGGCCGGGGCCTGAGTCGGGGCAACGTCGATCTGGTCGATGTGCGAGAACTGGCCGGCGACCCGCGCCAGGCTTCCGGGTGATTCGGGGAGCTCGAGCCGGCTGCCATCCAGGGCATGGACGCACGATTGCCCGCTGGGGCGAGCTAGCACCAGCGCCTTCTCATAGTCGCGAGGGTAGTCAATGATCTTGCGCATGCCGCGGATTTCGCTGGCGCCGACGCGGACCTTCTCGATCGTGTCTTCGGTGAAGACCTCGGCCCCAATCAGGATGTTTCTGGATTCCGGGTAGTAGATTAAGTTGGCCGGACCCCAGACCTCATAGTCCTCATAGAACCCCTCGCCCGGCATCTGGACGAGGAGCGTGGTCCCCGGCTGGAGCTGGGGCGCGCGCCAGGAGAGTTGCCACCAGAGCTGCCGCTCCGCCTCCCAGAACTCCGCCCAGGCCCGCCCGTTGAGAAAGTGGGTCCCCACGGAAAGGGCAACCATACCCAGGAGGATCCAGCTGCGCAGGGATGGTTTGACGAATTTCCCCAGCAGGCCGACGAGCAGCAAGGCCACGCCAATGGTGGCCTGAAGCGTGTAGCGATCGAATCCACCGGACCAATGGGCGTCCCTCATGGCGAGAATCACAGGGACCTGAGCGCCCACGAGCGAGACGGCGCCGAGAAGAAGCAGTTCGTTGGCGGCTGGGGAGGGATCGAGACGTTCGTCAGCCTCCAGTGACGGCGTTCGCCGGACATGCCGGCGGTACAGGAGTGTCA
>JALHUE010000059.1 GCA_022866145.1 Anaerolineales bacterium
AGTGGACCCGAGACCAGGCGCCCCGGAACTCATCCCACTGGGTGGGGACCGCGCCCTGCTCCACAGCCGAGTCGTCGTCTCGCCCCATCGGTCACGCCGCCCCGGGTCGAAAGAGCTCCGGCCAGCGCTTCCGGGCGGACTCGATCGCCGAGCTGGCCGTGACGCCCAGGCCGCAGATCGAGGTTTGGGTCATGGTGTAAGCCACATCGTCGAGAGCTTCGAGATCGCCGGCAGTGAGAGTTCCCTCGATCCCGCGCCGGATGATTTCCATCTGGCGCTGAGTCCCCAGCTGGCAGGGGAAGCACTTGCCGCACGATTCGTGGGCGAAGAAGCGCGAGAGGTGCCAGCACGTCTGCCGCAGGTCGCGTTCGGCGTTGATGACCATGAGTACGCCCGATCCAAGCGGCAGGCCCGCCTGGCGGAAGCCTTCGTAGCTCAGGGGTAGCTCCAAGACCTCCGGGCCGGCAAAGGCGCCAGCCGCCCCGCCGAGCAGCACCGCCTGCAGCTCACCGGCCACGCCACCAGCCGTGGCAACCAGCTCTCGCAGGGGAGTCCCGAACGCTACCTCGTAGGTCCCGGGGAGCGCCACATCCCCGGATAGGCAGAACAACTTGGTGCCCGGCGAGTCGGGCGTGCCGACGGAGCGGAACGCCTCCACGCCCTGGGACAGGATCCAGGTGGCCGTGCACAGGGTCTCGACGTTGTTGATCGCTGTGGGCTGCCCAAACAGCCCGTCGGTCACCGGGTAGGGGGGTTTGAGTCGGGGCAGACCGCGCTTGCCCTCGATCGATTCGAGCAAGGCCGTTTCCTCGCCGCAGATGTAGGCCCCGGCGCCGGAGCGCAGTTCGATCTCGAAATGGAAGTCCGATCCCAGGATGTTCTCTCCCAGATAGCCGGCCTGCTGTGCTTCCCGGATCGCCTTCTGCAGGATCCGCTGCGCCCGAGGGTATTCACCGCGAATGTAGAGATAGCCGCGCTCGGCTCCGATGGCGTAGCCGGCGATCGCCATACCCTCCAGCACAGCCCACGGATCGCCCTCCAGCAGAACCCGGTCTTTGAACGTCCCGGGCTCGGACTCGTCGCCGTTGCACACCACATAGCGCCGGCGGGCTTCCCCGGAGGCAGCCAGCGACCACTTCTGTCCAGTGGGGAAGGCGGCCCCCCCGCGACCCTCCAGCCCGGAGGCCTCGATCACCTCGATGACCCCGGCGGGCGAGAGGCTCCGAAGCGCTCGTTCCAGCCCGGAAAAGCCACCGCTGGCCACATACTCCGAGAGCCCGGCCGGCGCTCCCTCATGGCAGCGGGCCGTCAGGCGCCGCGGGGAGCCGCCGATGTGCCCCAACCCAATTTCCTGCGGCTGCGCCAGCCAGAACTCCGGCTTGACAGCCTGCAGATGCCCGACCGGCACATCCCCAAGCAGCGCCGCCGGCGCATGGTCGCACAAACACAAGCAGGCTACTTCCTCAACCTCGAAAGCCCAATCGGATGTGGGTTCTCCCGGCTGGACGCCGAGGGCCAGGCAGACGTCACGCAGCACCTGTTCACCCCCGGCCTGGGCACAGCGCGGGCTGGTGCAGACGCGGACAATGGTCCTCCCGGTCGGCCGGTCGTAGAGCAGGGTGTAGAAGCGAACAACCCCGTGGACCTCTGCCAACGGAACCCGCAGCGTCTGCCCAACCGCAGCCAGCACCTGCTCGCTCAGGTAACCGTAGAGCCGTTGGGCTTCGATCAACATCGGGAGCAACCGCGAGCGATCGGCGCTCCCCTGCAGGGCAAGCCAATCGTGAAGCGGTTGAGGGTCGAGGGTCGAGGGTGTCACCGGGCGGTGGGGTCCTGCTGTGTCCGGGATGCGGTTGAGGTCAGCCAGCGCACCGGCCGGCAGTCGAGGCCTCAGCCTGCCTGGCCACAGTTCCTCAAATTTGTATCAGACAAGTCCGCATTCCGCAATGAACACACGCCGCAGCCCCGGCACCTCGGGGCAGACCGAGGTGAGGTCCAGCCCAGCACCGCAGGTCCTGGCATCCTCCAGGCGAGACATGTCGCTTCCCATCCCCGCTCGGGGCGGGCAAAGGAAGACGGCCTGCGGGGTGGCGACCTCACAGGCCGTTGGGTGGGTCGACCGTGCGCCGGGCTGGGGGAGGTCGAGGCTGAGCCAGAACGCTCCCGCTCAGGCCTTGCCGCGCTTGGGCGCCTCCAGCCGCACGGCGCACACCTTGTACTCGGGGATCTTCGCTTCCGGATCGAGGGCGAAGTCCTGGGTGAGCAGGTTCGCCGGCGCCTCGCGCCAGTGGAAGGCGAGGAAGACCACCCCTGGCGGGACCCGGCTGCCCACCCGGGCCTGGGTGCGAACCTGGCCTCGTCGGCTGGCAATCACCACGGGTCCTGCGTCCCGGATGCCGATGCGCTCGGCGTCCTGGGTGTTGATCTCGGCATGGCCACGCGGATCTCGCCACGAGAGCGCTTCACTGCGGCGGGTCATCGTCCCGGTGTGATAGTGGTAGAGCGAACGGCCGGTGGTCAGAATCAGCGGGAACTCGTCATCCGGGAGCTCGGCCGGGGATTGGGCCTCGATGGGCATGAAGCGACCCTTGCCGCGCGAGAAAGCGGAGGTATGCAGAATCGGCGTACCGGGGTGGTCCTCGCTCGGGCACGGCCAGATCAGGCCCTGGTTGCCCAGCCGGGCGTGGCCGATGCCCCGATAGATCGGGGTGACCTGGCGGGCCTCGTCCAGCACCTCGGCGGTCGAAGCGAAATCCCAGAATTCGGGTGCCCGGGCCATGCCCAGCGCATCGTCCAGCCTTTGGCCGAGGGCACATACGATCTTCCAGTCCGGCCAGGCTTCCCCCGGCGCTGGCAGAATCGGGCGCAGCAGCTGGACCCGGCGCTCGGTGTTCGTCTTCGTGCCATCCTTCTCGAGCCAGGAGGCCGCCGGAAGCACAACGTGCGCCAGCTGGGCCGTCTCGCTCAGGAAGATATCTTGCACGACCAGGAAATCCAGGCTGCGCAGGCTGTGCTCCACGTGCGAGAGATTGGGATCCGAGAGCATCGGGTTCTCACCCATGATGTACAGGGCGCGCACGTTTCCAGCTTCGGCTTCGTGCATGATCTCGACGACCGTCAGCCCGGGCTCGGCCGGCAGCGACTCCACGCCCCAGGCCGCGGCCACATCCTTGCGCTTGGCCTCGTCGGTCACCAGTTGATATCCGGGAAGGTAGTTCGGCAGCCCGCCCAGGTCGCAGGCGCCTTGGACGTTCGACTGGCCTCGCAGCGGGTTGACTCCCGTCGACGGCTTGCCGACCTGGCCGCACATCATCGCCAGATTCGCCAGAGACATTACCACCTGGGTGCCGATCGAGCGCTGAGTCACACCCATCGCATACAAGATGGAGGAATGGCCGCGTGCTTCGGGGAAGGCAGACGCCCCCTGCACCCGCTTGCCAAGGGCATACATTTGGGCAGCTTTCTCGATCAGGTCTGCCGGCACGCCGGAGGCCAGGGCAGCCACCTGGGGCCGGAAATCCTCGATGCTCTCGACAAACTCCTCGAATCCCTCAGTGCGCTCGGCGATGAACTCGGTATCGGCCCACCCGTTGCGCTGGATGACGTTCATCATCGATAGGAAGACATAGATGTCTGCCCCGGGTGTCACCTGCAGATACAGGGTGGCATGGCGTACCAGCGGCACCCGCCGCGGGTCGATCACGATCAGCGTGGCACCCCGCTTGACGGCCCGGATGACCTCGTAGCTGATCACCGGATGCGACTCGGCCGTGTTGGATCCGGTGATCAGGATGCAGTCCGCATCGCGGATCTCGCGGATGGCGTTGGTCATCGCTCCGCTGCCGAAGGTGTTGACCAGCCCGGTTACGGTGGATGAATGGCAGAGCCGAGCGCAATGGTCGATGTTGTTGGTGCCGATCGAGGCCCGCATCAGCTTCTGGAACAGGTAGTTGTCTTCATTGGTACAGCGGGCGGAGGCCAGCCCGGCCACGGCGTCCGGACCATGGTCCTTCGCCGTCTGAGCCAGGCGCTTCGCAACCACGTCCAGCGCCGTGTCCCAGTCGACCGGGACGAAACTGTCCTCGGCCACCCGGGCGTCGAGCACTGAGGTGGCTGGCATCTCCCACGCTTCGGAGATCAGCCCGAGTTCATGCGCCAGGTCGCGTCGGATCAGCGGCCGGGTCAGCCGCTCGGCGTGCGAGGCGTAGTCCCAGCCGAAGCGGCCCTTGACGCACAGAAACTCGCCGTTGACCGGGGCCTGCCGGGTACCCTGGGCATACAGGATCTTGCCATCGCGCAGGGCAAAGTCGACGCGGCAACCAACCCCGCAGTAGCCGCATACGGTGTCCTTATGGGAAAGCTCCCACTCCCGCCCTTGCCCGATCCGGCTGCGCGGCAGCAGGGCCGCCGTCGGACATACCTGCACGCAGTTGCCGCAGAAGACACAGGTGCTGTCGGCCATGGGCCAGTCAAATGGGGTGGCGACATGGCTGGTGAAGCCGCGCCCCGCGATCTCGATGGCGCTGGCGCCGACGATCTCATCGCATACCCGCACGCACTTGCCGCACAGAATGCAGTACTGATGATCGCGGACGAACATCGGGTTGTCGTCCTGATACAGGGTGCGCCCGATCTCGACATCGTACGTGGTCTCGGACAGACCCAGGTCATATGCGAAGCGCTGCAGGTCGCATCCGCCGCTCTTGTCGCAGGTGACGCAGCGCAGTGGATGATCGGACACCAGCAGATCGATGATCTCCCGCCTCATCTCCTGCAGGTGTTCGCTCTGGGTGTTGACCACCATCCCCTCTTCGCACGGCAGGCCGCAGCTCGGCACTGCCGCAGCCTTGCCTTCCACTTCCACGATGCAGAGACGGCAGCCGCCGTTCGGCCGCAGTTCGGGGTGGTGGCACAGATTCGGGATCTCAATCCCAGCGGCCTGGGCGGCAAGCAGCACACTGGTGCCGGGCGCCGCCTGGAGGGCACGCTCGTCGATGGTCAGAGAGATCATTCCACCCCTCCTGGGCGCAGGGCTGACGCCGGGACCATGCCATCCATCGGACAGGCGCCAGCCGGGCAGGTCTTGCCCTCGACGTGCGCCCGGAACTCATCCTCGAAGTAGCGCAGAGCGGTGAGCAGCGGATTGGGGGCGTTGATGCCTAGGCCACACAGGGAGGAGGCGCGCACGGTATCACACAGGGCGCGCAGCTTGTCGATATCGCGCGGCTCGCCCAGGCCGCGCGAGATTCGCACCAATAGGCTGAGCATCTTGCGGGTGCCGACCCGGCAGGGCACGCACTTGCCGCACGACTCGTCCTGGGTGAAGGCCAGGAAGTAGCGGGCGAAGTCGACCATGCAGGTGTGGGTGTCGACCACCACCATGCCGCCCGAGCCCATGATAGCGCCGGTCGCCCGCAGTTCCTCGTAGTCAATGGCGGTATCGAACAGGTCCGCCGGGACGCAGCCGCCGGCCGGCCCGCCCAGCTGCACCGCCTTGAGGGTACGCCCTTCTTTACAGCCACCGCCGATCCCGAGCAAGATCTCCCCCAGTGTCATCCCGATCGAGACCTCGACCAGCCCGGCGCGTTTGATGGCGCCGGTCATGGCGAAGGCCTTGGTTCCGCCACTGCGGGCTGTGCCAATGTCAGAGAACCACCCTGGGCCATTGAGCAGAATGCTGGGGATGCTGGCAAAGGTCTCGACGTTGTTGATGTTGGTCGGCCGTCCCCATAGCCCGGCGACCGAAGGGTACGGCGGGCGCATCCGAGGCACTCCGCGCTTGCCCTCGATGGAATGCATCAATGCGGTTTCTTCGCCGCAGACGAAGGCGCCGGCGCCTTCCTTGATCACGAACTCGAAGTTCATCCCGCTGCCGATAATGTTGGTTCCGGTCATGCCGGCCTCGGCGGCCTGGCGCACAGCCGTGCGCAGGGCGGCCACCGCCAACGGATACTCTGCCCGTACATACAAGTAGCCGGTCTGGGCGCCGATCGCCCAGGCGCCGATCAGCATACCTTCGAGCACCCGGTGCGGATCACCTTCGAGCATCGTCCGGTTCATGAAGGCCCCGGGGTCGCCCTCGTCGGCGTTGCAGATGATGTACTTCAGGGAACCGGGCTGCTTGCGGGTGATCTCCCACTTGGTCCCGGTCGGAAAGCCTGCGCCGCCTCGGCCGCGCAGGCGGGAGTCCTTCACGATCTCAATCACCTTCTCCGGAGGCATCTGGAGCGCTTCTCGGAAGGCTTGATAGCCTCCAGCCGCCACGTAGTCCTCCAGCGAGGTGGGATCAATCACCCCGCAGAGTTGGGTGGTCACCTTCTGCTGGTTGCCGAGGAACGGGTAGTCGGCATGGTCGGCCCGCCGGCTGAGCATCCACTCGGGGGAAATGCCGCGACCGCCTGCCCCGAAATGCTGATCCATGATCGGCATCACGCGCTCCGGGGTCACTGGGCCGTACAGGTAGGTGTTGCCATCGGCCACGATCTCGACCACGGGTTCGCCGTGGCAGGCGCCCAGGCAGCCGGTGCGGTACAGAGCGACCGGGATCTGGCGGCGCTTGACGTAGCCTTCGATCGCCGCCAGGGTCGAGCCGGCCCCGGCCGCCATGCCGCAGGTGGAGGCCCCGATGCGGATGGTGGCCTTCATCAGAACGCCTCCTCATCGGGCAGCAGGATGTCGCCCTGCAGTCGGCGCAGCACTTCCCAGGCCTTCTCCGGGGTCATCCTTCCGTAGGTCCGTTCATTGACGACCATGACCGGCGCCAGGCTGCAGGCGCCGACGCAGGCCAGGGTCTGCAGCGTGATCAGGCCATCCTGCGTGGTCTCGTCCTCCCCGATGCCTAGCTTCTTCTCGATGAGAGCCTGGATCGCCGAGGACAGTCCCACGTGGCAGGCCGTCCCCTTGCAGACGCGGACCTGATAGCGGCCCGGCGGGCTCAGCTTGAACAGGTTGTAGAAGGTGGCGATGCCGTATAGCTGGCTGAGAGGAAACCCGAGTTCCTGGGCGGTGTGCTGCAGTTGACGCTGAGGCAGGAAGCTGTAATGTTCCTGGATTTCCTCGAGCACGGTGATCAGCGCGTCCTGCTTGCCTCGGAACTTGTCGAGAATCTGCAGCAGCTCCGGCGGAGGCGGCTCGGCGAGCGGGTCGCCGGCGTAGACATACTTGCGCATCGGCTTAGGCGCTGGACGCGGCATGGGACCCCACCTCCCTTGTGCAACGCTTCACGAACTCGCGCTTCCACTGGTCTCTCGGAGATCCTCTCACCGGTTCCCCTCCAGGTGACTATAGCACCAGCCGCCTCGCCTCCATACCGACATCCGTCACAGAGTGGACAGGAACTGTCGCCCATCCTGCCACGAGTTTTGTTGACCGCCCACTCCAATCCCTCTACAATTCGCCCATGCCTTTCGCTGCCGGGTCCTTCCTGCATCAACGCTACCGGATCGAAGCCCTGCTCGGCAAGGGCGGCATGGGCGCGGTTTACCAGGCCTTCGACGAGACCTTGCAGATCCGGGTGGCGGTCAAGGAGAACCTGAACTTCAACCCGGAGGCCGAGCGCCAGTTCCATCGCGAGGCGTCGCTGCTGGCGGGCTTGCGCCACCCCAACTTACCTCGCGTGACCGACCACTTCTCAGAGGAAGACCGCCAGTATCTGGTGATGGACTTCATCGAGGGTGTCGACTTGCATGCCCGCGCGAAGCGCCACCCGCCTTCGGTGGACGAAGTGCTACGCTGGGCCGATGCGCTGTGCGACGCCCTGGGTTACCTGCACACCCGAACCCCGCCCATCATCCACCGCGACGTCAAGCCGGCCAACGTCAAGCTGCAGCCCGATGGCACGATCGTCCTCGTCGATTTCGGCCTGGCCAAGGTGTTCGATCAGCATCAGACAACCACCGGTGCCCGCGGCCTGACGCCCGGCTTCTCCCCGCCGGAGCAGTATGGCGGCTCGCGCACCGACGCCCGTACCGACCAGTATTCGCTGGCAGCAACGATCTACGCACTGCTCACCGGCCGACCGCCGGCTGACAGCATTGAACGCATGCTCAAGAAGGAAGAGCTGATCCGGGCGGCGCAGTTTAACCCAGCGGTGCCGGCCTATGTAGACTCGGCCCTGACCGGCGCCCTGGCACTGGAGCAGGATGAACGATTCCCGGATCTCGCGGCATTCCAGCAGGCGCTGGGCGGCCGAGCCCCCGCTCCTACCGTGCGGGCGGCCTCCGCGCCCGCACGGGGGCGACCGCGGTCGCGGCGCGGGCTGTGGATTGCCGCCGGCCTGGGGGGGCTCCTGCTGCTCGGAGCCATCGGGATGGGGGGCCTGGTGCTGCTCGGGCGCGCCGCAGGCGCCATCCCGACCGCCAGCGCGACCCGTCAGGCCACAGCCACCACCGCCGCCACCCTGCCGGTCGTGGCGCCGCCGCCCAGCGAGACGGTGCAACCGAGCGAGACTCCTGAACCCACCCTGCCCGCCACCGAAGCCGCTTCCCCGACGGCGCCGGTCGGCATCGGAGCCGCCCGCGCCATCGCCTTGGTCAGCGATCGCGAGGATGGACGCACCCTTCAGATCTGGAGCATGCTTCCCGACGGCAGTCAGCCGCGCCAAATGACCTTCGGCCCCGGCGACAAGACCCAGCCGCGCTGGTCACCTGATGGCGCGCGCCTGCTGTTTGTCGCCCCCGCTGGCAAAGACGCCCTGGGCAACGACCTCGGCCTGGACATCTGGGCGATGAACGCCGACGGCTCGGGCATCCAGGATGTGACCCTCAGCCCGGGCGATGACACCGACCCGGCGTGGTCATCCGACGGCCAGTCCATCGCCTTCACCAGCGACCGCATCGATCGGAAGGAGCAAGTCTTCCAGATGGAGTCGGGCTGTCTCCAAACGCCGGAAGGCTGCCAGTCGGTTCGGCAGCGCAATGTCTCGGCCGGCTTCGCCGTCGAGTACTCTCCGGCCTGGTCTCCAGACGCTTCGCAGCTTGCAGTGGTCGCCTCGATCAACGGCGCGCCCGGCCGGATCTTCATCCACGACCTGGTCCTGCCCGCGGCTGGGACCCCCGTCCCAATGCCGGCTCAATTCGATCCCCGCGACAACATTGTTGGCGCCGATCACCTACGCTGGTCCGGCGACGGCGCGTTCTTCGTCTTCACCTGGCTCCAGCCCACGACCAACGAGATCTACCTGGTGACGCTCGACAACCCGGCCTCTCCCCGCAAGCTGACCAACACCGCCGGCAACAAGGAACCCGCCCTGTCACCCGACGGCAGCTACATTGCCTTCACCTCCACCCGCGACCAGAACCCGGAGGTGTACGTGATGTCGACCAGCGGGGCGGATGAGATCAACCTGACGAACCTGCCGACCGCTCGCGACATGCAGCCTGACTGGCAACCTTGAGCGCCCGGTCTGCTGCCCGACCCGCGGCCTGACCCTCTCCCCTGCACCCGTGCCCATCTCGACCCCACCACTCCCCGTGGCGGAGAGGGGTTCCGTGATATCCTGCCCGACAGCATGCAGATCCTCGCCGTCGACATCGGCACAGGCACCCAGGACATCCTGCTCCTCCACCCGGGGCTGGCCTTAGAGAACGCCTTCAAGCTGGTCATGCCCTCGCCGACCATGATCATCCGCCGCCGGCTGCAGCAGGCCACGCTGCGCAGGGAGGGCGTGCTGCTCAGCGGCGTGATGATGGGCGGCGGCCCGTGCCACTGGGCGGCCGAGGATCACCTGCGCGCCGGCCTCCCGCTGTATGCCACCCCCGAGGCGGCCCGCACCTTCAATGACGACTTGGACTGGGTCGAGCGCGAGATGGGCGTCGGATTGGTAGCGCCGGACGAAGCCGGAGGCCTCTCGGGCGTGACCGAGATCCCGCTGACCGACTTCGACCTGCCGGCGCTGCGCCGGGCGCTGCAAGCCTTCGGCCTGGTGCTCGCCCCTGCGGCCGTCGCCGTCGCCGTTTTCGACCATGGCGCAGCGCCGCCCCAGGTCTCCGACCGTCAGTTTCGCTTCGACTATCTGGCATCCCAGATCCTGCAGCACAATCGCCTCACCGCATTCGCCCACCGTTCCGAAGACATCCCCTCGAGCATGACCCGCATGCAGGCCGTGGCCCAGTCCGCCGGGGAGCTTGACGGCCCCCTGCTCCTGATGGACACGGCTCCCGCCGCGGTGTTGGGCGCCTCGCTCGACCCCGCGGCCACTCTCCAGCCCAGGCAATTGATCGCCAATGTCGGCAACTTCCACACGCTGGCCTTCCGCCTCGGCCCGCAGGGCATCGAAGGTGTGTTCGAGCATCACACCGGGCTGATCGACCGCACCCGCCTGGAGCAGCTGCTGCTCGCCCTCGCCGACACGACGCTGACGCATCGGGAGGTGTTTGATGACCACGGGCACGGAGCCTGGCTGCGCCCGGGAGTCCCTGCCTGGCGCCTCGGGCCCGACGCCTCGCTGATTGTGACCGGACCTCGGCGGGGTATGCTCGCCGCATCGGCTCTGCAGCCCCACCTGGCGGTTCCCTTCGGAGACATGATGCTGGCCGGTTGCTTTGGTCTCGTGGCAGCAATGGCCGAGCACCTGCCCGAGCTGGCCGAGCCGATCCTCGCCTCCCTTGCTGGCCTGACAGCGGACCGGGCACCCTGGGAGCTCGAATAGTCCCCCCGATTTCGGCCTGGGTCTCGTCCAAAGGGGCCCCTGCCCGCCCCGGCTTGCCCCAAGACTGAACCGTTGTAGACTGGTGCGTGCACGGGTCGCCCTACGCACCAGGGGAGAAGGAGGAGATCGATGCACCGCAGCCGTGTCCGCACTTTCGTCCTAGGGTTGTCGGCACTCGCGCTCGTGGCCCTCAGCTGCAACGTCACGGGGAACGCGCCCTCGATTGATGTCGCCGTCGCCCTGACCCAGACCCAGGCCGCCGTCGGGACGCAGGCCGGCCAGCC
>JALHUE010000060.1 GCA_022866145.1 Anaerolineales bacterium
CTCGCTCGGCTCGTTGAGCCCGTCTGTCCAGTTGGAGGCTCCCGCGTGGGGATGTGGATCTGGGACGCCAAGGTCCGCAAGTCGATGGGCTACGTCGGGGCTGGAGTGAGAACACCAGGTCGGGTGAACGCCAGACCACCGCCGGCCGGCGTGGATGGCAGCTGGGAGCGCAGGAGGGGCGAAGGCAGAGGGATCGGGTGCAGCGGGCAGCCGCGTGGGTTCAGCCCGTGCCCTGGCCCGCTAGAAGACGCTCGGCGAATGTGTCGAGGGAGGCGTAGTACGGAAGAATGCTGGGCAAGTAGTGCCGTTCGTCCGCGGCGTGGGGTCCGATGCCTGACTGGCCCCACACCACGCCCCGGCCTGCCGGTGCGAACCGGGCGCTTGTCGCCGCCAGTTTGCGGTCGACGACCGGCGCCTCCCTTGCTGCCTGCTCGATTGCGCCCAGGAGTGCTTGGACGTGCGGAAGGCCTGGGTCGCAGGCGATGCCGTTTTCGCTAGCGGTCATTGTCAGACCGAGATCGTGCGCACGGCAGTACGCCTCGATCTCCGGCAGAAAGTCCTCGAGCCGATCATTCGGTATTGGGCGGATCTCGAGTCCGAGGGTGCCGCTCTCGGCTGTGATGTTGAAGACCCCTGGGTCCCCAACCCGCAGGTACGGGAAGCCAATCTGCGAACGCCAGGCGGATGGAGTGTCGAGTGTCAGCTTGTTGGCCATCAGGCGATCCAGGTCGGCGCAGGCACCGGTTAGCCGCCGCGTCAAGTCGGCGTAGGCGGAGCCGAGGCCAGTGTGGCCGCGCCTGCCGCGGGCGGTGATCTCCATCCGGACCAGGCCGCGGTTCTCCAGGCAGACACGGCCCAGGCGCTCATCGCCGCCCTCGCCCGTGCGCTCTCCAACGATCATAAGGCGAGGGGCATACCCGAATTCCGCCTGCAGGGCGGCCAACACCTGCGGCGTCCCCCACGGTTCGGATTCCCCGCTCTCCTCATTCCCCACCAGGAGCAGACCCAGAGGTGGGTATATGCCGCCGCGCCGACGAATGTCGCGCATCCAGAGAACGTAGCTGGCCACAACGGTCTTCATGTCCGCCGCGCCTCGGCCCCACAAGTAGTCTCCCTCTAGTCGAGGTTCGAACTGCCTCTCGTCGGGTTCTGGTTCAACCACGTCGAAGTGCCCGGATAACAACACCTCCGGCTGCTCGACGCCGGGGAAGGTGGCGAAGAGAGCAGGGGACTTGCCGTCCTCAAAGATGCGCACGTTGACCCCGGCCACTGTCAGCAGGTCGTACAAGAGGGTGGCCAGCCGGCGAACTTCATCCGGCCGCTGGCCGCCCGGCCGGGCGACCGTGACCGACGGGATGCGGATCAGATGCATGGCGAGATCGACGATCTCCGCTGTCTTGTCCGAGTAGACAGCCTCCATCGTTGAGACGGGCGCGGGTCGGAAGCGGATCGGCGCCTGTGGCTCGTGCCTGGCTGCGTCACGCGCTCGGTCCCACAGGTCCTGCAATCCGGCTGCCGCCTCGCCGTGGGCGGGGAGATCGGCCGCAATGTGCTCGATGTCCCGCGCCAATTCGTGCTCGTGCTGCTCGATCAGGTCCAGCACGGCATCGTACGGCACGACACGGTCATTCTCCAATGCCGGCTGCAGTTGAGCGCGCATGCGCTCGGCGGTGTTCGGGCCACCCTCGGCCATGGCGGCCAGCGGCTCGAGCCAAGCCCGGCAGCCCAGGGCGGCGGCCAGCGGACCGACCTCCTCCAGCGTTCGCTGCAGGAAGGTACGCATACCGATTGCCTTGCCGAGGAAGGGATCCTCGATGATCGCACGCAACCCGGCTTGCGCCGCTTGCTCCTCATTGCGCCGGGCGCGCGCCAGGTCCTCCGCTTCATAGCGGAAGGCGCGGGCATAGGTCGGATCGCCGTAGCTGCGCAGCAGCAGCAGTTCCTTGAAGGCCAGATTGGCGATGTCGACCTCGAGCGGGTGACCGCCTTCGTCGGTGCGAATCTCAACTCGGGCCATGGGCAGGTCGATGCGGGCCAGAAGATTCTCGATGACGACCTGGCGGGCCATGTCCTCGACCGCCGGGGTCTCGCCCTCGGCATACAGTCCCTGGTGGTACAGGGTCTCGAGTTGTGTGGCGCTGAGCGTGATCAGCCGTTCGACTGGCTCGGCGAAGGAACGAGCGCGCACGGCGGTCCAATTGTTGTTGCCGAACCGAACGCCTCGTCGGACCAGGTCGTGGGACAGTCGAACATAATCGGCATGGGATCGATACAGACCGGGCAGATCCACCGCCTCGGGCGCCGGAAAGGTCAGTGTTCGCACCGAGTCGAAATCCGTCAGCACGACGACCGGCTCGCCCTGGCGGACCTCCGCCCGAAGCGGTGTGCTAGCGCTGGTGGCGATGAACAAGGCGGCGAATGCGCGTAGCAGGCGCGTGGCTTCGACGTAGACGCGGTTCTTGTATGTGTCCAGGTGACCGCCGGCGCGTTCCGAGGCGCCGAGGTGCATGAAATCCCAGGCGAGCAGAGGCTCCGGCAATGAGAGGTTGGTGTGAATGCCGGCGGTCGCCAGGCTGGAACCGTATAGATCGACGCAACGCTCAAGATAGCGGCGCTTTGCGAGATTCCAGCCTCCAGGGATCGACTCGTGATCGACGCTGACGGGTTGGAGCAAGTTTCCGTGGAAGGCATGCAGGCCCTCACCGAACTGACTCCCAGCGCGGGCCAGGGCATTCCGCTGACACGCCTCAAGCAATCGCCCTTCGTAAATGGTCAGGAGCGGCGAGAAATGAGGGCGAGTCGTCCACTCAAGCATCCAGTGGAAGACCTCGAGCTGGGTGTGTTCGGCCAGCCATTCTGGCAGGAAGTCCTCGCGCAGCACGTCGGCGAAGGAGCGCCTGCCTGGGCCGGCGCCCACGGTCTGCAAAGGGAGCAGGCGCGCATCCAGTAGGTTCCACTCCAACTCGAGCCCGGTGGTGCCGCCGTGCGGCGTCTCCTTGAGGGCGGTCTCTCTCGCCAGCAGCACTCGATCGGCAAACCGAACAAGATCACTCGTGGACCAGGGCATGCAGACCCTCCAACAGCCGCCGCGCCGCGCCCAGCGTTTTCTCGACCGGGGTAGCATAAGAGAACCGGATCCAATCGCCGCCGGCGGGCGAGAAGAAAGCCCCGGGCACAACCGCCACCCCGTGTTCCTCGGCCAGGTAGGCGCCCAGCGGTTCGCTGTCCGACCAACCCTTCTGACGCAGCCACCCGCCCACGTCCACAAAGGCGTAGTAGCCCTGGCCGAGGATGGCACGCAACCCGTTCTGTTCAACGAAGGTCCGCAGTGCAGCTCGGCTGACGTTGGTTGGCTCGACGATGCCGCGTGTCGCCTCGGCGTAGCCCATTTCGTAGGCTGCCATCGCCACAGCCATCGAATGGAATGGGGGAATGACGCCGTGCGAGGCGCGGGCGACAATATGGCGGACAACCGACTCGGAGGCGATCAGATGGCAGTTGCGGATGTTGGAGGCCCCGAGCGACTTGGTGATGCCATCGAGAAACATCAGCCGTGGTCGCTCGTCAGCGGCGAAGGAGAGGTAGAACCGACTGAGGTCCATGGGGACTTGGTCGGTCACGTAGTGATACATCCAGTCGTAGAGGACAAAAGCTGCACCCAGCCGCAGGGCGGCTTGTCCCAGGGCGATCTGGCGCTCGGCCGTGAGCGTGTTTCCGGTGGGGTTGTCGGGAGAGGTGACAATCACCCCGGCGATCTTTCGTCCGAGTCGGGCAGCGAACTCGGCGCAGGCTGCCAAGGAGTCCTCGCTGAATGCCCAGCCGTCCTCGGGCCGCCCCGGCGCGAGCAGCACGTTGGCGCCGACGCCATACGGCCCCCAGCTGTACGAGATCCATGGCACGCGGCTAACCACAATCAAGTCCCCCGTTCGCCCGTGCCCCAATGCAAGCATGGCCTCATAGGCCTTGACCAGCGCGTCCCGCCCGCCAACCGTGGCCAGCACATTCCCAGGACCCAGGCCCGTGGCCGGGCTGGCTTGCCAGTAGGGCTCGAGCACGGCTCGGCGAAACGCGTCGCAGCCGTAAGGCATGTCGTAGGCACTGCCGTGTTGGCGCTGCAAGGCTGCAGCGCGATCGAGGATCACCTCGGGCACACCGGGAAGACTGGCGCCGCCATCCCCCTGCGAAGCGTCGAACGTGGCTCCGCCCGGATGACGATCGGCGAACACCGATAGTCTCTTGTTGATCAAGAACATGCGCGACGGTGGGATCGGCACCAACCGCCGCAAATGACCGCCGACGGGCACGAGTTGCTCCTCAGGAACGACGGTTTGGGGCGTGCTCTCGCTAGCAGTCATCTAGAATCTCCGCAACGGGATCTCGACATGAAAGCGGCCCCAACCGGTGGTTGGGGCCGCTTGACTTGGACGACCGGCGCTACGGGCGTGCCACCCCACACCATCGGCCGGCTAGGCCGTTGGAATTGTCGGCGTTGACGTTGCTGGGCCGCAGCGCTAGCGACATACTCAGGACCATTCTAGCACCCGTGTCAAGCGCAGGGCTCTCCATCGTCCGAGTGCCGCCCGCCGTCGGAAATCAAGGTGCCGCCCACCGGTTGGCCGGAATGGTCAGTACGCACCCGGGCGAGGGCCGCGCTGGATGTCTCGGGTGCTAGTCGTCGTGGATGCGATCTACGCCCCGCCTGGAAGCTTGCGGCACGTCGTGGCCTGCACCGAGCCGGGATCGGCGGCTCCCGAGAACAATCCCGAGGATGATCAGAACCATGCCGACGACTCCGATCAGCCAACGGGCAGGGCCGGGGATGGACGCCGCGGTCGCATTCGCCGGGGCGGCAGTCGGCGCGGGCAGGCGGGTTGACGGCGGCGGGGGGGCGGTCGGGGATCGGCCGGCGGGAGTGCTCTCGGTGCGGGCGGGCGTCACGCTCGGCGCCGACGTCGGCATGTGGACGGTCGCGGGTCGGATCACCAGCTCGTCGCCTGGATGGAGCAGCGCCTCCTCGGTCAATCCGTTTTGCTCGAGCAACTGGGCTAGCGGGATGTCGTACACGGCCGCCACCGTCCACAACGTCTGGCCCGCCTGGACGGTGTGCACGATCGAGCCGTCGGGCTGAGGGGTGGACTGGATCACCGGCAGGGCGCCGCCGGGCGCAGAAGTGACCCCGGCGACGATGGGGGCGGTGGAGTTGGCGCTGATACCGCCTGCGACGTACCCGGTGTCGATCGTGTAGTAACACGTGTCGCCGTCGCAGCCTGCCCCTGCGCCGATGTCCCGGTAGTTGGCTCCCATCATCGTGTTCCAGTGCGGATCGTCACCGGTCCACCACTGGACGGCCTCGGAAGCAGAGAGGCCGGTTCCCTGGGCGATGTTCTCCGAGACGAAGACCGTGGCGCCTCCGCCATACCCGGCGGCGATGGCTCGCTCCTTCGGCCTGGATCCGTTGGGGCCGGTGTGCGTGATCTGGCCGATCGAGAGGCTGTAGTCGTTCTGCGCCTGAGCGGTGGACATCAGGATCGGATCGACCCGGAGGGGCGTCATGCCGTTGGATGCCCGCAGGGCGTTGACGGCGTCAATCAGCTCATAAGCATCGGCGACGGGGGCCGCAGCCGCGAGAGTCGGCGCCAGCGACGGGGAGATCATCAGCCCGACGATGGAGGCCACGACCGCCAGCGGGGCGAGTCTCCGCCAGAAACCTGCCCACGGTGGCCGGCCTAGCTGACCGATGAGCGCACCTCCAGCGTGTCTCCTCACGAGATGGGTCGAAGTTTGGCGCGGCGGTGCGTCCGCTGTCCCGGCGTACATCGCGAAGTGCCCATCCTCCGCCCGATCCCAGAAGGCGTCGGGCTCCCAAGCGGGCTCACCACCCGGAGCCGGTCACGCGGGAGGTCGAAGCCGCCCATGGATCTCTCGGGCTGCGCCTGGCCACCCCGGACTTCCGTCTAGGTCGCTCTCGTCAGCCTCACGTCTCGGC
>JALHUE010000061.1 GCA_022866145.1 Anaerolineales bacterium
CCTTGCGCCTGCTGGCCCATCCACGACTCGAACAGCACCCGTTCATGCGCCGCGTGCTGGTCCACCAGATACACGCCATCCGGGGCTTCGGCGACGATATAGCAGCGCCCGACTTGCCCGATCGGCTGGAGCAACGGCAGCCAGGGGGAGGCCGCTGGCGCCGCCCCGGCGCCTGGGGACCCGGCGCCGGGAAGCGGGGTCTGGGCCGCGATCCAATCGGGCGCCACCACCGGGGAAGGCCACTCTGGACTGGACGAACTGCCAAGATCGGCGGCCGGGGCGTGGCCCAGAAGCGTCGCCCGCACCACGCGCTGGATGGCGACGAATGCCTGGCTGGGGTCGCGCAGTCGGATCTCCGCCTTGGCCGGATGCACATTAACGTCGATGCTGTCGGCCGGCAGCCGAACGAAGACGGCCGCAATCGGGTAACGGCCGACCATCAGCAAGCCGTGATAGGCCTGGACCACGGCTGCCGCCAGGCCCGCGTCCTGAACCCAGCGTCCATTGACAAACAGCGTGACCTCGCGGCGCGTTGAGCGGTGCACCGCCGGTGGGCTGACATACCCGTCTACCTGAACGGCGCCCTCGACCGTCTGGCCCAGCGGGAGCATGTCGCGCGCCACTTCCCACCCGTAGATCTCCGCCAGCACGTCCTTCGCCTGCCCCTTGCCGTCGGTGTGCAGACTCTCCCGGCCGTCGACGGTCAGACGGAAGGCGACCTGCGGGTAGGCCAGGGCGTGGCGCGACACGAGGGAGACAATCCGCCGGCGCTCGGAGTCCTCGGAGCGCATGAACTTCAGCCGGGCCGGCACATTGAAGAACAAATCCCGCACCTCGACCAGCGTCCCGGCGGGCATCCCCACCCTCTCCGGTTGGCTGACCCGGCCGGCTTCGGCCTGGAGGCGCAGGCCCGTTTCAGCCTGTGGCATACGGCTCGAAAGCGAAGCCCGTGAGACAGCGGCGATCGAAGCCAGGGCCTCGCCGCGAAAGCCCAGCGTGGAGATGGCTGAAAGGTCGTCGAGAGTCGCCAGTTTGGAGGTGGCAAATCGCGAGAAAGCCAGCGGCATGTCCCCCGCCGCGATCCCTGCGCCGTCATCCGCGACTTCAATCAGCCGCAGCCCCCCCGCCTCGAGGCGGATCTCGATGTGGCCGGCCTCGGCATCCAAGGAGTTCTCGATCAGCTCCTTGACCACAGAAGCCGGCCGTTCTATGACTTCGCCGGCTGCAATGGCGGAAGCGACGGCCTGATGGAGGAGATGAATGCCCATGCGGTTCGTCGAGGGATTATAGCCCCAGCCCGTGCGGATTGACACGCATTACGGCGGTGCATATACTGCCCGTATGGATTGGCAGACCGTTGTCGTCCTAGCAGCCCTGACCTGTCTGGTGTCGATCGCCATGCTCCGGGTGGAGCTCAAACAACGGCGCAGGGTGCTTCTCGTTCTCCCCCTGCCGGCGCTCTTCCTGCTCTGGCGATGGTCGCTGTACCGGGATGTGTGGCTCGAGCCTCTCCTCGGCGTTGGCCTCGGACTGATGGCGGCAGCCGTTTGGTGGGTGCGGCGCGGACGGCGTCTTCCCGCCCCCACCAGCGACAACATCCGCGTCTGGACCAAGGATCAGCCGTTCGATGACTGAGTTCCAAACCCTGTTCCTGGACCTGGATGACACTCTGTATCCCCACGGCAACGGTGTCTGGCATGCCATCGGGGATCGAATTACCCAGTTCATGGTCGAGCGGCTCGGGCTTACGCAGGTCGAGGCCGTCCGCCTGCGCCAGCACTACTTCGCCCGCTACGGAACCACCCTCAACGGATTGCGGATCCACTACCAGATCGACCCGGCGGATTACCTGGGATTCGTTCACGACATCCCTCTGACGGACTACCTCCTCCCTGACCGCGAATTGCAGACGATGCTGGAAAGCCTGCAGGTTCAACGCGTGGTGTTCACGAACGCCGACCGGGGGCATGCCGAGCGCGTCCTGGATGCGTTGGGCATCGGGGATTGTGTGGCGAGGATCATCGACATCTATGCCCTTGAGTTCGTGAACAAGCCTGAACCCGCCTCGTACCTGCGGGCGATGGAGCTGTCTGGCTGCCCCAGGGCGGAAGCCTGCGTCCTGGTGGATGACATGCCTCGCAATCTGTATCCGGCGGCTGGACTGGGGATGACGACGGTCTATGTCGGGCCCGAGTCCCCCCAGGGGGGAATCCACCACCGCCTCGACCGGATCCACCGCCTGCCGGAGGCCATCCCTTCGCTGAGATCGGCTGATGAGCGATAAGCGAATCGGCCTGCGCCAGGCCGCCGAACTGGTCCCCGCCCACGGCGCCTCGATCGCCTTCGGCGGGGTGACACTGTACCGCCGCCCGATGGCTTTCTCATTGGCGCTGCTTCTGCGCCACCGCGAGACCGGCACGCCCTCCGATCTCACGCTGCTGTCCTTCACTTCCGGAGTCGAAGGCGACCTGCTGGTGGGGGAAGGAATGATCACCACGACTCGCACCTGCTACTTCGGCCTGGAGAGCTTCGGACTGGCGCCGCACTTCACGCAGGCCGCCGGCAAGGGGGAACTCCGGATCCTGGAGGAGACGGAGGCCAGCCTGGCAAGCGGTCTCCGGGCGTCCATGGCCGGGGTTGGATTCATGCCCTCGCTGGCCTGGATCGGCACCGATCTGCCCCGACTGCGTCCCGATGTACGCACTGTGACCGATCCCTATAGCGGGCAGGAACTGATCGCCTTCCCGGCCATCGAGTGCGATATCGCCGTGATTCACGCCCTGAAGGCCGATCCCGGTGGCAATGCCCAGATCGGAGGCAACCTGGGGGTCGACCGCGAACTCAGCCTGATCGCCAGGACGGTCATCATCACAGCCGAGGAAGTGGTCCCGGCGCTCGACCGGGCGGACGTCCTGGCTCCATTGGTGACAGCTGTGGTTGAGGCTCCTCAGGGCGCCTGGCCCACTTCTTGTCACCCTCTGTACCCTTTCGATGGACGGGCCCTGCTTGAATACACCGAGAGCGTCGGCAACCGCGGCTACCCTGGCCTGGTGGATCGCTGGCTTGCCCAGCATGGGCTGGCTGCCGCCTAGGGTTGGCCTCTCCTGAGCGTTAACCCAGTCCTTACCTGGCGGCCGTAGGACTCGCGTACAATCCAGCAAGTACGAATGTAGTCATCAGGGATTGGAGACTGTCTATGACCAAGCTGCTGCGCCTCCTGCTAGGTGTGTTGATCGGCTTGCTCTTCGCCGCCGTGTTCATCTCCGGCGGGGTTGTGATTGGCGCCAGTACCCCTGCACTGCAGTCCGCCGTTCAGTCCGTGCTTCCTCAGCCGGTGGCGCCTCCCCTGCCGGCCGCCGCCTCGCCCGGAGAATCCGATCAGACGCTCGCCGATTTGTTCGCCCCGTTCTGGGAAACGTGGGGAATCGCCCACGAGGAGTTCGTCGATCAGCCGCTCGACGACGATGCGCTGATGCGCGGCGCGATCCGCGGCATGCTCGAAGCTCTCGGCGACGAGCACACAACCTACATGGATCCCAATGAGTACGAGCAAGCGACGATCGAGCTGGTAGGGGAGTATGAAGGCATCGGCGCCTGGGTGGACCCGGACGGTGAATACCTGGTGATCGTCTCGCCCATGCCCGGCTCCCCGGCAGAGAAGGCCGGTCTGTTGCCCGGGGATACGGTGATCGCAGTCGATGGGGAGGACATGACCGGGCGGGACGGCAGCCTGGTGATTCGCCGGATCATGGGGCCGGCCGGCTCTACGGTCCGCCTGACGATCCTGCGCAAGGACAATCCCGAGCCGTTCGAAGTCAGCCTCGATCGCGCCAGCATCACGGTCCCCAGCGTTGAGAGCCGCATGATGGATGAAGGCATCGGCTACGTCCGGATGTTCACCTTCGGTGATGACACAACCGCTGAGCTGCGGCGGAGCCTAAAGGAGCTGCTCGCCCAGAACCCGCGAGCACTGGTTCTCGATCTGCGCGGCAATACCGGCGGCTACCTTTCTACGGCGATCGAGGTCGCCTCGGAGTTCATCGATGAAGGCGTGATCCTGACCGAGCGCTTTGGCGATGGGACCGAACAGGTATACCGGGCCCGCTCCGGAGGATCCGCCACCCAGATCCCACTCGCGATTCTGATGAACGGCGGCACGGCCTCGGCTTCGGAGATCGTGGCCGGCGCCGTGCAGGACATCGGACGCGGGATCCTGGTCGGGAGCCAATCCTATGGCAAAGGTTCCGTCCAGAACTGGATCCCACTCGAGAATGACCAGGGTGCAGTGCGCGTGACCGTCGCGCGTTGGTACACGCCTAAGGGTCGCCAGATCGCCGACGACGGGCTGGAGCCGGACATCATCGTCGAGCCGACGGAGGTCGACCTGCAGGCCGATCGCGATGTGCAGCTAGAGGCCGCCATCCAGGCGCTGCTCGGCGGCTCCCCCTCCGGCGGGTAGCCCGGGCGGCGATCGAGGGAGCCGGGACCTGGCTCCGGCAGCTGGCTGAGGCCACCCGCCGGATCGAGAGTGGCGCGAGCTGGCGTGGGCCGGGCGAGCTCCTGCCACTCCCCGGGACAGACCCGCCGCTTGCCTCCCTCCCCCGCCCACTCTCCTCAAGCTGATGCCGGGGGAGGCCCACAGCCCCGCGCCTGCCTCGAGAGCGATCCGCCGAGCGCCCCTCGCCTGCCCGGTTCCCTCGAGGCTGTCAGGCGGGGCGGGCAGGGATGCCAGCCCCGGTGCGTTTCAAGCCTCGGGCCACCAAGGCCGCAGCCTGCGCAGGACCGCTCCCAAAGGCCATCCGCCTCGAGGCTGTCGGTTCTCGATATCCCCCCGGAGGCCTCGGCCTCAGAATCCCAAGGCTCGCGCCGTTGCTCGCGGCCGGGCGTCTCGGTCCCTCGAGGGGGTGTCCACGCCCCAGAGCCGATGCCTGCGGGGCTGGCGCACCTTGCGGCATTGGGACAGAATCTTTCCGGCTGGCAGGCCGGCCGCATCCCGCCTACCATCGAGTGGTCTATGGAAGAGAACAAGATCGACCAGACGCTGGAGGTCATCCGGGAGGCGCTCGAGAACTGGCGCGTGAACGATGCCATTGCGGCCTTGGTACGGCTGCACCCGGCGGATCGGGCGGGTGCGTGCTTGGACCTCGATGATCGGCAAGAAGCCCCGCAGCTTTCGGAGCTCGACATCTCAGCCATGCCCCACTTGCTCGAGGAGCTGGGTGACGACGACGCGGCGGACAAGCTCGGGATCGACCCGACGGTCATGTCGGCGCCCGTGATCGCCACGCTGCTGGATGCGACGGGGTTGCTGAGCTGCTTCTCCGTCGCCGGCCTTTGGCTGACGCAGCTCTAGAAAGATGGCAGATGCAGGCTAGAGTCATCCTCAATCCATACTCCGGGCGATGGAAAGCCCTCAAGCGCCGGGCCGAAGCTGAAGCCGCCCTGCGGCAGGCCGGCATCGCCTTCGATCTGGTGCAGACCGAGCGACCCGGGCATGGCACAGAGCTCGCAGAGCAGGCGGCGCGCCAGGGATGTTCCCCGATCATCGTCGCCGGAGGTGACGGCGCAATCGGCGAGGTCGTGAATGGTCTCCACCGGGTGAGCCCGCATGGCCCTCTCGGTCCCCTGGGAATCCTGCCGCTGGGCACCGCCAACGACCTGGTGCACAACCTGGGGTTGCCGCTGGATCTGCCCGGCAGCGCCCGGGCAATCGCCGCCGGCAACACCCGCCGCATCGACCTGGGGAAGGCCAACGAATGGGTATTCGCCAACAACTCTGCGGTCGGGCTTGAACCTGTCGTCACGCTCTACAACATCCGCATGGTCCGGCTGCAGGGGGTCCTTCGGTACTTGGTGGCAGCCCTGCGGGCGATCAACGATCAACCGCGCTGGAGCATGCGCGTTGCCTGGGACGAGGGGGAGTACGACGGCCCAGTTAGCCTGGTGTCGGTCGGGAACTGCCCACTCACCGGTGGTCTGTTCCGCATGGCGCCTGCCGCCGACCCGGCCGATGGGCGTCTGACCTTCGTCCTGGGATACGCGCCCACGCGGCGCAAGATGCTCAGCCTGCTGCCGCGCACGATCAATGGCAGCTTCGTGCGCGATCCCGCCATCCAGCAACACCACTGCACCCGGCTGCAGATCTCCTGCGATCCCCCGACGCCCATCCAGCTTGACGGGGAGATCCGCGCCCAAGCCTTGAGCGAGATCTCGTACGAGGTCCTCCCCGCTCGGCTGGACGTGCTCTGCCCCTAATCTTGATGATGGTTGACGCGGTTCTCCGTGCCTGGCTGACCGTCCAGGGATCCCCCGCCGGCTCCGGCGGGGCTGCGCCTCGCGCCGGACGCAGCACCTGATGCCCGAGCCTGTAGTGCCAGGCCGCGCCGCCGGCCGAGTGCGGCGGTCTGTCTTCTGGCTGGTGCGGATTGCCCTCGGGCTGCTCTACACCCAGTTCGCCTGGGCGTACGACCTTGTCGCCTGGCTGGTCTCCTTCGGCCGCTGGAGCGACTGGCAGCAGACCGGGCTGCTGGTCCTGCCGCCTGGGCCGGTCCTCGAGCTCGGCCATGGCCCGGGACACCTGCTCTGGCGCCGGCTCAGCCAAGGACAACCGAGCGTGGGCGTCGACCGCTCGCGGCAGATGGGGAGAATCGCGCTTCGCCGCCTGCGGAGGGACCGGCTGCCCGCCAATGTGGCACGGGCCATGGCCCAGGCGCTTCCGTTTGCCGGGGAATCGTTCCAGGCCGTGCTGGCCACGTTCCCGACGGAATATATCCTCGATCCCCTCACCCTTGACGAGGTCAGGCGCGTCTTGCGTCCGGGCGGGATCCTGGTCATCATCGCCGGCGTGCGCATCGCGCCCAAGAGCCTGCCCGACCGCTTCCTGCAGGGGCTGTACCAGCTTACCGGAGAGACCCCGGCCTTGCCCGCCACCTGGGCCCAGCCATTCGAAGCGCAGGGATTCCGCCTGCAGACCGAACCGGTCGCCGCGCCCGCCGCCGAGGTCCTCAGGATCGTGGCCACCAAGCCCTGACAGGCTCTCGTGGAGCAAGTAGAATGGGCCGGGGACAGGAGTTAGGGTGGCTCAAGCGAGGGCGGACGAGGGCGATCTGGCGCTGGTGATCGGCGCCGATGGGAAGCGGTTCATCTTGCGTCTGGCGGCAGGCACCGAATTGCAGACCCATCGCGGCGTGCTGCCGCATGACAAGTTGATCGGCACCGAATGGGGGACAACCTGCCACTCCCATCTCGGCACGCCCTATGTCTTGCTGCAGCCCACGCTGGACGAAATCCTGCTGCATCTCAAGCGGCGTTCGCAGATCATCTTCCCCAAAGACCTGGGCTACATCCTGCTCCGCATGGCGATCCGGACGGAGATGCGGGTGGCAGAGGCCGGCACAGGATCAGGTGCCCTCACCGTGGCCCTGGCGTGGATGGTTGGTCCGCAGGGCGAGGTCCACTCGGTAGACCGGCGTGAAGACATGCAGCTTCTGGCCAAATCCAACCTGGCTCGCCTGGGTCTGCAGGATCGCGTCGTCTTTCACTTACAGGACATCGCCGAAGGATTCCCTGTGGCCGGGCTGGAGGCGCTGTTTCTCGATCTGCCGGATCCACAAAACTACCTGGACCAGGCCCGCCAGGCGCTGCACGGCGGCGGCGTGATCGGCGCCATCCTGCCGACCGCCAACCAGGTCTCCAGCCTGATCGAAGGCCTGAACCTGCACGGCTTCTCCCAGATCGATGTGTGCGAGATCCTGCAGCGCTTCTACAAGACCGTTCCCGCTCGTCTGCGACCGGTCGATCGGATGGTGGCGCACACCGGGTACCTGGTCTTCGCCCGGGCCGTGGCGCAGACGCCGGCCACCCATCCCACAGAACTCGACCAGGCTTCCGCTGAGTTTGACCCTTCCCCGGCCGCGACTGAGGGAATCGACAGCGACTGATGCCCGGGCTCCTCAACACCTCCAGCCCCTCGGCGGGGTCGGATCGCTGTCGCAAGCGTACGATGGCAGAAAGCATCGCGCCCTGCCGGCGAGGCGGGCGGGACGGATAGAGGGTGGGAATGCAGGTCGATTGGCTCGGTTGGCTGAAGGCCGCCCTCTTGCCGACCGGCGGAGCATCCCCGAAGGTCGGCCGTCGCGCCGCGGCGGTGCTCTTGCCGCTGTACCAGGAGAATGACGCCTGGTGGCTCCTGTTTACGCGACGGACGGACAGCGTCGAGCACCACCGAGGTCAGGTCAGCTTCCCCGGGGGCATGGCTGAGGCGGCGGACCCTCATCTGGCCGCGACGGCCTTGAGGGAGGCAGAGGAGGAAATCGGCCTGAGACCTGACCAGGTCGAGCTGCTCGGGGAGATGCCGCCGATCCTGACCGCCACCGGGTTCTGGGTTACCCCCATTGTCGGACGGGTCCGCTGGCCGACGCCGCTCAAGTTGAACGAATGCGAAGTCGCCCGCCTGTTCGGAATCCCCCTGGCGTGGCTGGCCGAGCACGAAAACCACACTCGCCGCACGCTCAGCCTTCCCGGAAGCAGCCAGCCCGTGGAGGTGATCACCTTCCAACCGTACGCAGGCGAGGTCGTGTGGGGGGCGACGGCCAGGATCGTCATCGATTTCCTGCGCCTGCTTGAGCCTTCGGCGAAATGACCGCCGGGCAGGATCCGAAGATCCTGCCCGGCAGATCCAGCCAGTCCGAAGGGCGGCTAGCTTTCCTTCTCGTCTTCGTCTTCTTCCTTCGTCGGCTTGCTGATCACTTCCGGCTCAGCCACCACGGCCGCCACAACCGGCGCCTCGATGATCTCTTCCGCCTGGTAGATCACGCGGGCGACGAGCGAATCAGAGTCGGTCAACACCTCGACTCCCGCCCCGAGCGACAGACTGCCGACGGTGATGGCATCATCGATGTTGACCAGCACCTTCAAGTCGACCACCACTCTGTCGGGCAGATTGGCCGGCAGGGCCTCGACCTGGATGGCATTCACCCCCGCCACCAAGACCCCGCCGAGGGTCTTCACCGCCGGGGCCTCCCCGATCAGCTCGATCGGGACTTCAGCCCGGATCGTCTGATCCATGGCCACCTTCAGTAAGTCGACATGCCGAATGATTCGCCGGATCGGGTCGCGCTGGATCTCGCGAACCAGCGACGGGTGCGTCTCCCCCTCCAGCACCACGTCCACCAGCGTCGCCCGGGTGGTGCGCCCCAGCACTTTGCTGGCTTGGCGGGCATCCAGCTCAATCGGTGTGGCCTCGATGCCGGCACCATAGATCACACCCGGCAGCTTGCCCTCCCGGCGTAAGGCACGGACCTGCTTGCCTGTAGTCTTGCGTCTTGCAGCTTCCAGCGTCAAACCTGCCATCTCGAATCTCCCCGAGCGCCTCTCACCCCCGGACGGGGTTACCCTCGCTCCAAATGCTCACCGGACTCAGCGGTGGCGATCATCTTCTGCAGCGGCCCTTGAACTGCCCCCCTACCAGCAACACCAGCCCGATCATCAGACCGCCGCCGATGCCGGCCAGCAATGCGCCCCGCGTGTCAAGCACCGTGCTCACGTCCCCATGGACTTCGCGCGCAAGCAGCACGCCGGTGCTGGTGCCATGGGCATAAACGGTGCCTCCTGCCACAAGCGCCGCGCGCGAGCCGTCCAGGTGTACCTCTCCGGCAGTCACGATGCCGGCCGTGCTCTCGACCAGCATCACGCTATCGCCGCGAATAAGGATCGCGGCGGCTTCGTCCAGGTGGACGACTTCGCCGTCGATCGTGCCGGCACCGGAAAAGTGCATATCGACCTGCATCGCCCGGACCTCGCTGGCTCCCCCTTGATGGATGGTCACCGTGTCGGCCTCGATCACCCCGACCGGACCGCGGACCGCCACAACCTCAGCCCGCACCTCCGGTGCGCTGCCAGTCCCTCCCGAATTCTGCACAGTCTCACCTCGGCTCATGAAGACAGGGCTCCAACGTGGCCAGCAGAGGAGCCCCGGACGAAATGGGATTCTACCTGCTCGCTGGGTGCTCGTCAACGGCTCCAGTTCTACTTGCATGTGCAACCCACTGGCGAGAGTAGCGTATGCAGA
>JALHUE010000062.1 GCA_022866145.1 Anaerolineales bacterium
CAAGTTCGCCAAGCGGACCGATCTGACGGGAGGCGAGTAGGCTATGAAAGCCGAAGATATTCGCGCCCTCTCGACGGAAGAAATCCGCTCCAAGCTCGACGATGCCCGCCAGACCTGTTTCAAGCTGCGCTTTCAGTTCGCAACCGGGCAGCTGAGCGATCATACCCGGATGCGCGCCGCCCGCAGGGACGTGGCTCGTTTCGAGACCATCCTGCGGCAGCGCGAGCTGGCGGCGCAGGCCGAGGGGAGTGAGGCATGAGCAACAATCGACGCCGTATGTCGGGTGTGGTCACCCGGGCCAAGATGCAGAAGACAGTCACGGTGCAGGTTGACCGCAGCTATCGCCACCCGCTGTACGGCAAGGTGGTGCACGCCCGCAAGATGTTTCTGGCGCACGACGAGCTCGGCTGCCGGCCGGGGGATCTGGTGCAGATCCTCGAGAGCCGGCCGATCTCGGCCCGCAAGCGGTGGGTGGTCGAAACGATCCTGCGGCGCGCCAGCGAGGAGCAGTTGGTGGCCGCATCCGTGGTAGAGGCCGGCCTCCCCGACCTCGAGCCGGCCGAGGCGGCAGTTGCGACGGCGGAGGGGGATGCATGATCCAGCAGGAATCCCGTATCAAGGTGGCCGACAACACCGGCGGGCGAGAACTCCTGGTGATTCGCATCTTGGGCGGCTCGCGCCGGCATTACGGCCGGGTGGGCGATGTTGTGGTGGCCACCGTTAAGTCCGCCGCACCGCATGGGTCGGTCAAGAAGAGCGAGGTCGTCAAAGCTGTGGTCGTGCGCACCGCCAAGGAGTATCGGCGCGAGGACGGCTCGTACATCCGCTTCGACGACAATGCGGCGGTGATCCTGGATGCGGATACCATGAACCCGAAGGGGACCCGCATCTTCGGCCCGGTCGCCCGCGAGCTGCGCGAGAAGGGGTTCACCAAGATCGTCTCGCTCGCGCCGGAAGTTCTGTAGGAGGCTGTGGCGGTGAATCCAAAGATACGGCGAGGGGATACAGTCGAGGTCATCACCGGCGCCTACCGCGGTGTGCGGGGCGAGGTGCTGCGGGTGCTGCCCAAGGAAAGCCGGGTGGTGGTCAAGGGCATCAATACCCGGAAGAAGCACCAACGGCAGGTGCAGGCAGCCGGAAGGACCGTCACCCCAGGGATCATGACGTTCGAGGCGCCGATCAGCCTCTCGAAGGTGCTCCTGGTGTGCCCGAAGTGCGGCAAGGCATCCCGGGTCGGCATCGACCGCGAAAGCGGCAAGGCCCGGCGGGTGTGCAAGAAATGCCAGGCCGTCATTGACGCCTGAGGGTAGGGGAGTTCGATAAGTATGGCTCATCACATGAAGGAGCGCCACCAGCAGGATGTGGCGCCGGCACTCACGAAGGAATTCGGCCTCGACAATCCGATGCAAGTCCCTCGGATCGAGAAGGTGGTGGTGAACATCGGCGTCGGGGAGGCGCTCGACAACGCCAAGGCGTTGGATTCGGCGGTGGCCGATCTGACGCTGATCACTGGCCAGAAACCGGTGGTGACCAAGGCCCGCCGCAGTATCGCCGCCTTCAAGTTGCGCGAGGGACGGTCCATCGGGGTCAAGGTAACTCTGCGCGGTGAGCGCATGTGGTCATTCCTGGACCGGTTGATCAATGTCGCCCTGCCGCGCACGCGTGACTTCCGAGGCGTGTCGGGCGACAGCTTCGATGGGCGCGGCAACTACACCCTGGGCATCCGGGAGCAGATCATCTTTCCGGAGATCCAGTACGACAAGATCGATAAGGTGCGCGGCTTCGAGGTGACAATCGTGACCAGCGCGCCCAATGACGAGCAGGCCCGGCGCCTGCTTCAGCTGATGGGAATGCCGTTCGCGAGGGGCGTGTAGCATGGCGAAGAAGTGCATGTCGATCCGAGAAACCCGGCGCAAGTATCCGGGCCGCGTCCGCAACCGCTGTCGATTGTGCGGTCGGCCGCGCGGCTACTACCGCCGGTTTGAAATGTGCCGCATTTGCCTGCGGGAGCAGGCCCTGGAGGGCAAGATTCCAGGCCTGGTCAAGTCATCCTGGTAGCACTGGCAGGAGTGGTAGCCATGGTAGTCACTGATCCAATTGCTGACATGCTGACGCGGATCCGGAACGGCGTGATGGCCGGTCATAAGATCGTCAGTATCCCGGACTCGAAGATCAAGCAGGCCATCGCCCAGATCCTGGTGGACGAGGGCTTTGTGGAATCCTTCGAGCAAGCCTCCGCCGAGCAGGGGATCGGCCGCGTCTTGCGGCTGAACCTCAAGTACGTGGGGGAGCGCCGGGAACGCCATCCCGTGATCGCCGGCCTCAAGCGTGTCAGCCGGCCGGGGAGGCGGGTATACGTGGGCAAGCAGAAGATCCCCTGGGTGCGGTCGGGCCTCGGCGTGGCGATCCTGTCCACGCCCAAGGGCGTGATGACCGGCCTGCGCGCCCGCCGGATGGGTCTCGGCGGCGAAGTCCTGTGCCATGTGTGGTGATCGCGGCATAAGGCGGGGTAAGAGGAGGCCAGCGTGTCGAGAGTAGGACGAGCCCCGATCAGCATCCCCGGCGGCGTTCAGGTGGACATCGACGGTCAGGATGTCGTGGTCAAGGGGCCGAAGGGTGAATTGAAGAAATCGTTCCGTCCCGAGATGACGCTGGTGCTAGAGGGCGCCATCCTGCGGGTGGAGCGCCCTTCCGATGCGCCGAAGGTCCGGGCGCTACACGGCCTGACGCGGGCCCTGCTGAACAACATGGTGCTCGGCGTCAGCCAGGGATTTGAGCGCACGCTGCAGGTCGAAGGCGTCGGCTACCGGGCGGAGATGAGCGGCAAGGACCTGGTCCTGAACGTCGGCTACTCGCATCCTGTGAAGATCGCCGCGCCAGAAGGGATCTTCTTCCAGGTGGAGGATCGGACGCGCCTCATCCGGGTGGCCGGGGCCGACAAGGAACAGGTGGGTCAGGTGGCGGCCGACATCCGGAAGGTGCGCCCGCCCGAGCCCTACAAGGGGAAGGGCATTCGCTACAGTGGCGAGCATGTCCGACGCAAGTCCGGGAAGGCGGGCAAGGTAGGCTAACTATGGCCAACAAATCACGCGAGCAAATGCGCAAGCGGCGGCACGCCCGCGTCCGGAAGAAGGTCGAGGGCAGCAGCGAACGCCCGCGCTTGAACGTCTATCGCAGCCTGGCCGGCATTTTCGCTCAGGTGATCGACGACAGCCTGGGGGTCACCCTGGCATCGGCGTCGACGCTGGATGCCGAAATCGGGGGGCAGGCCAAGGGCCAGAAGAAGACCGAGCAGGCCCGGCTGGTAGGCAAGGCGATCGCCGAGCGCGCCCGGGCGAAAGGGATCAGCAAGGTTGTCTTCGATCGGGGCGGCTACCGCTATCAGGGCCGCATCCAGGCGCTCGCCGATGCGGCGAGGGAAGCCGGCCTCGAGTTCTAGGGGTAGCCGGTATTCTAGGCGGAGTGAGTTATGGCTAGAAATGACTTCCGAGAGCGACTCGAAGAGCGAGATGAACTGGACGAGCGCGTCATCGACATCGCCCGCGTGGCGAAAGTGGTCAAAGGCGGGCGCCGGTTCACCTTCCGCGTGACCGTAGTCGCCGGCGACCACCACGGCCAGGTCGGCCTTGGCGTGGGCAAAGCCCGCGGCGTCCCTGACGCCATCCGCAAGGCAACCGAGCGGGCCCGCAAGAACATGGGCCCGATCACCATGGCCGGCACGACGATCCCGCACGAGCTGATCTCGAAGTACGGCGGGGCCAAGGTGATGCTCAAGCCGGCCTCGCCCGGCACGGGCGTGATCGCCGGCGGGGCCGTGCGGGCCGTGCTCGAAGCGGCCGGCGTGCGCGACATCCTGACCAAGTCCCTCGGGAGCTCCAGCGTGCTGAACGTGGCCAACGCCACCTTGGCCGGCCTGCAGAAGCTGCGGCAGGTGGAGGCCGAGGCGGCGATGCGCGGCAAGTCAGCCGACGAGCTGAGGCCGTTCTGGGAGCGCAAACGCCATGCCTAAGAGCGGCACCTCGACTGGGAAGATCCGGGTCACGCTCGTCCGGAGCCCGATCGGCTACAGCCAGCGACAGAAGCGGACAGTGCGAGCCCTCGGGTTGCGCCGGCTGAATCAGACCATTGAACACGCCGACAACCCGGCCGTGCGGGGCATGGTGGCGAGCGTCAACCACCTGGTCAGGCTGGAGGAGTAGCGCGGTATGAATCTGCATGATCTCAAGCCAAGGCCGGGCGCCAAGAGGGCCCGGACACGCGTCGGCCGCGGCATTGCCGCCGGCAAGGGCAAGACGGCCGGCCGCGGCACCAAGGGCCAAGGCGCCCGCGCCGGCTCCGGAGGCAAGCTGTACCGGCAGGGCGGCAATCTGCCGTTCTACCGGAGCCTGCCGGTCAAGCGCGGCTTCACCAACATCCGCCGCAGGCAGTGGAACGAGGTCAACCTCGACCAGTTGGCGCTGTTCCCTGCCGGGACTGAGGTGACGCCGGATGTGCTGGCCCAGGCCAAGCTCATCGACCCCGGCAAGCCGATCGTGCTCCTCGGCCGTGGCCAGACCCAGTCGGCACTAATCGTGAAGGTGCACCGCGTCAGCCGAAGCGCCCGCGCCAAGCTCGAGAAGGCGGGCGGCAGGGTGGAGATCCTCCCCGCCTGATGTCGACCTTGCCGCTCGAAGGGAGCCTTGCATGAAGCGTTCGCCGCTGCGCTTTCTGACCATCTCGGCCGACATCCGCAACCGGCTGCTGATCTCGGCCGGTCTGCTGACGCTATATCGCCTCGTGGCGCACGTGCCTGTTCCCAACATCAACCAGGCGGCCATCCAGGCCGTGGTATCGGGCGCCGGCAGCCAGTCGCAGTTGCTGGGCTTGCTCGACCTGCTCTCGGGGGGCACGGTCACGAACTTCTCGGTCCTGGCGATGGGGGTGTATCCATACATCACCGCCCAGATCATCCTGCAGGTGCTGGTTCCAATCATCCCCTCGCTGCAACGCAGAATGGAGGAAGACCCGCGCGAAGGCCGCAAGTGGATGGAGCGCTGGACGTACCTCCTGGCCGTCCCGATGGCTACCCTGCAGGGTTACAGCCAGATCCGCATCTTTGAGCAGACCGCCATCGCCGGCGGGCAGGTCATCCTGGTGGAGCCGATTGGCATGAACCTGGCCACGGCGACGATGCTGATCAGCATGACTGCCGGGACGATGTTCGCCATCTGGCTGGGTGAGCTGATCTCTGAATTCGGCATCCGCAACCAGGGCCTGTCGCTGATCATCTTCGCCGGGATCGTTGCCCGCATTCCCGCTCAGTTTGGGCGCATCCTGGCCGACGAGCAGACCCGGGTGGCTCTGGGGCTGTTCATGGCGGCCCTGACCGTGTTCACGATCTTCGCCATCATCATCGTCCAGGAAGGCCGCCGCTTGATCCCCGTCCTGTATCCGGGACGCCGGGTGGGCAACCGCATGTCCATGCCGGTGCGAGGCACCCTGCCACTGATGGTCAACATGGCGGGCATGATCCCGCTGATCTTTGCCCAGGCGATCTTGACCTTCCCCTCCATCCTGGCGACGTTCTTTGTGAATGCCCAGGCGGAATTTCTGCGCAACCTGGGCTTGTGGCTGCAGAACGCCGTCAGTCCGTCGAACGGCGCCTACTGGATTACCTACTTCATCTTTGTCGTCTTCTTCACCTTCTTCTACACCGATGTGCTGTTCCAGCAGCAGAACTACGGGGAGAACCTGAAGCGTTCGGGGGCGCAGATCCCGGGAGTAGCCCAAGGAGTGCCCACCCAGCGCTATCTCACGCGAGTGCTGCGCCGGATCACGCTGCCGGGGGCCTTCTTCCTGGGCCTGGTCGCCATCCTGCCGTTCCTGGTGACCGTGTTCTTCCCGGCGGCCCAGGCGGGCGGTGGGTTGCTGATCACCTCGGCCGGCCTACTGATCGTGGTGGGTGTCGTGCGCGATGTGTACCGGTCAATCGAAGCCGAACTTAAGCTGCGCGGCTATGACTCCGCAGTCCTGGTGCGTTAGGAGCGCGGGTGAAGCGGTACGTCGTGTTGATCGGCGCCCCAGGTGCCGGAAAAGGTACTCAGGCCAGGGCGCTCAGCGCCGCCCTTGGCCTGGCGCACGTGTCGAGCGGCGACCTGTTCCGCGAGCACCTTAAGAACCAAACCGATCTGGGCAAGCTAGCCGACACCTACATCCGGCGAGGCCACTTGGTGCCGGACGAGGTCACGGTCGGCATGGTCAAGGCTCGACTGCAGGAGCCGGACTGCGGCGCCGGCGCCGTGCTGGACGGTTTCCCGCGAACCCCGGCCCAGGCCGCTGCCCTCGACAAGCTGGCGACCGGGCTGGAAGGCGAGGTGGCCGCGGTCGTCCTGCTCAACGTCCAGCCGGACATCCTGATCGAGCGCCTGTGCGGCCGATGGGTGTGCCGGGCAGGCGGCCATATTTATCACCAAGTGGCCACTCCGCCCAAGACTCCGGGCAGGTGTGACTTGGACGGGTCGGAGTTGTACCAGCGGGACGACGACCGGCGCGAGACCGTCAACGAGCGGCTGCGGGTGTACCTGGAGCAGACGCAAGTCCTGGTGGACTACTATCGGAAGAGAGGCTTGCTGCTCGAGGTCGATGGAAGCCCGAAACCCGAGGTCGTCACGGCCCGCTTGCTGACGGTGGTGGAAGACAAGGTGAAGGCATGAAGTATCCCGCCGCTCTGGCCGGTGCCTTCCCGCCCGGACTTCGTGCGCAGCGAGGGGTCGTGCTGAAGAGCGACCGCGAGCTAGACCTGATGCAGGAGGCCGGGCGGATCAATGCTCTGGCCCTGGCGGCTGCGGCCTGCCAGGCCCGGCCTTCCGTGCGCACGGCCGAGCTGGATGAGGCGGCGGCCGAAGTCCTGCTGCGGCATGGGGCCAAGGCCGCTTTTCTGGGGTATGGCGGCACGATCCCGTACCCGGCGGTGACGACGATCAGCGTCAATGAAGAGCTGGTACACGGCATCCCGGGGGACCGCCGTCTCCTGCCCGGGGACATCGTCAGCATTGATTGCGGCGCAGTTGTCGAGGGTTTCGTGGGCGACTCGGCGCTGACCCTGGCGGTGGGGGAGGTTTCGGAGGAGGCGCGCCGCCTGATCGAGGCAACGCTGGGGGCGCTGTTGGCGGGCATCGAGCATATGCGGCCCGGCCAGCGAACCGGCGACGTCTCGGCTGCGGTCCAGAGCACGGTGGAGGCGGCCGGGTTCAATGTAGTCCGCGAGTACACCGGACACGGAGTCGGGCGGGCCATGCATGAGGATCCGCAGGTGCCGAACTACGGCACGGCAGGGACAGGCCTGGCTCTCAAGAAGGGCATGACGATCGCCTTGGAGCCGATGGTTCTCGCTGGCCGGCCGGCGACCCATGTGCTGCGCGATCAGTGGACGGTGGCCTCGCTCGATAGCCGGCTGACTGCCCATTTCGAGCATACGGTGGCGGTAACTGCCGATGGCCCTCGGGTGCTGACCAGTCTGCCGTCAGGCCTGGACTCGGGGCTGCCAGAAGGATATAATAATTACTTTGCTGGCTGGCCGATGGCCAGGGAAGCCGACCGGGGGAGTGTGGGTTCATGAAAGTGTCCTCTTCAGTGCGCAAGCGTTGTCCCAAGTGCAAGCTTGTGCGGCGCCGCGGCAAAGTCTATGTGATCTGCGAGAATCCTCGCCACAAGCAGCGACAGGGGTGATACATGGCACGGATTGAAGGCATTGACCTGCCGCGCGACAAGCGAGTCGAAATCGGCCTGACCTACATCCACGGGATCGGGCGCACGACGTCGCGCAAGGCGCTGGCGGAGGCGCACATCGACCCCAATCGTCGGGTTCGGGACCTGACCGAGGACGAGATCGCCGCCCTGCGGGACTACATCGGGCAGAAGGTGACCGTCGAGGGCGACCTCAGGCGCGAGGTCCAGATGAATATCAAGCGCCTGATCGACATCGGCTGTTACCGAGGGCTGCGCCACCGCCGGAACCTGCCGGCGCGCGGCCAGCGGACCCGTACGAATGCCCGCACCCGCAAGGGGCCCAAGAAGACAGTGGCTGGGCGCGGTCGGCGCCGCGGCGCCAAGAAGAAGTAGCCGGAGACGGATCCCGGCTCGCCCCCGGACGGGACTCCTTCCTCCCGTACGGCTGACCGGTGGGCACTGTCGGGTCCGGAGCCATCAACGGAGCGAGAGAAGGTCCATGGCACGAACGACAACTCGAACTGCCCGCAGAACGGGAAGCAAGAAGGCCCGGCGAACCCTGTCGCATGGACAGGTGCATATCCACGCCACCTTCAACAACACCATTGTGACGATCACCGACACCCAGGGCAACGCTGTCCTGGCGGGAAGCGCCGGCGCGGCAGGTTTCAAGGGTTCGCGCAAGAGCACCCCCTACGCCGCCCGGCTGGCGGCGGAGCGGGCGGTGGCGGCAGCCACCGACCTCGGGCTGCAGGAGGTCGACGTGTTCATCGTGGGGCCGGGACCGGGCCGCGAGGCGGCCATCCGCGCCGTCCAAGCCTCCGGCGTGCGCGTGCGCTCGATCAGCGATGTGACCCCTGTGCCGCACAATGGCTGCCGACCGCCGAAGAAGCGTCGCGTCTAACTGAGGAAGGGAATCTGCAAGGATGGCAAAGAATATTGATCCAGTCTGCAAGCTGTGCCGGCGAGAGGGCCAGAAGCTGTTTCTCAAGGGCCAGCGTTGCTTCACCCCCAAGTGCGCTTTCGAACGCCGCGGGTTTCCACCGGGCGAGCACGGCAGGGATGCGCAGTTCAAGCGCCGCCGGGTGTCGGACTACAGCCGGCAGTTGCGGGAGAAGCAGAAGGCGCGCCGCGTCTACGGCGTCACCGAGAAGCAGTTCCGCCGCTACTACCGGGCTGCGCTTCAGCGCCGCGGCGTGACGGGCGAGAACCTGCTGGAGATGCTGGAGCGGCGCCTCGACAACGTGGTCTATCGCCTTGGGTTGGCCGAGAGTCGGCCGCAAGCCCGCCTGCTCGTGACGCACGGTCACTTCAATGTCAACCTTCGCCGAACGGACGTGCCGTCGATGATCGTCAGGCCGGGGGATGTGGTCGAAGTCCGCGAAGGGTCGCGTTCACGCACCTATTTCAAGGGATTGACGACCACTGCCGAAACGCGCACCGTGCCCCGTTGGCTGGAGCGCGATCTGAAGACCCTCAGCGGCAAGGTCCTGCAGGCGCCGGAACGCAGCGATGTCGATGCCAGCCTGCACGAACAGCTGATCATCGAGTTCTACTCTCGCTAGGCGAAGCATGGCTGGGAAGCGGGGAGGACCGAAGTGGCAATAACGACAACCATGGTCATGCCCAAGATCGAGCGCGAAGCTGTAGCCCGGAATTACGGGAAATTCGTTATCAGCCCGCTGGAGAGCGGATACGGGATCACCCTCGGCAGCGCGCTGCGCCGGGTGCTCCTTTCCTCCCTCGAAGGCGCGGCCATCACGTCAATCCGGATCACTGACGTGGCGCACGAATTCTCCGATGTTCCCGGCGTGCGCGAGGACGTCCTGCAGGTCATCCTCAATATCAAGCAGCTGCGCCTGATCCTGCATGAGGGGGAGAGCTCCCGCCTGAGGCTGGAAGTCAAAGGTGAGGGCACGGTGACCGCGGCCGATGTCTACACGCCGGCCGAGGTCGAGATCGTCAACCCTGAGCTGTACCTCTTCACCGTTGACGACCCCAAGGCGCATCTCGAGATCGAGATGACGGTCCAGCGCGGCCGAGGCTACTCGCCCTCGGACGAGCGCGGGCGACTGCCCATCGGGGAACTTCCGACCGACGCCATCTTCTCACCGGTGCGTCGCGTGCAGCACGAGGTGGGGAGGGCGCGAGTCGGCCAGGACACATCCTACGACAGCCTGGTGATCGAGATCTGGACAGACGGCACGATCAAGCCTGAGGAGGCCCTCAGCCGCAGCGCGCAGGTCCTGATCGCCCACCTGCGCGACATCGCCGGAGTGACCGAAGATAGCCTTCAGGCGCTGGCGGCACAGGCGGAAGCGCCCAAGCTTCCGAATGAAATGTACGAGACCCCGATCGAGAACCTCGACCTGTCGGTGCGTGTCTTCAACTCGCTCAAGCGAACCGGGATCACGACCGTAGGTGAGGTGCTCGAGATGTTGGAGAAGGGACCGGAAGCGATGCTTTCGATCCGCAACTTCGGGGACAAGAGCCTGGATGAGTTGAAGGCCCAGCTGCGGGTCAAGGGGTTCCTCGAGGCAGAGCCCGAGGCCGCCCCGATGGAACTGGAGTAGGCTGGAATGAGGCATCAAGTCGCAGGGTATCGGCTGGGGCGGACGGCCGGCCAGCGGACTGCGCTCCGGCGCAGCCTGATCACCGAATTCTTCCGCAACGAGCGCATGCGTACCACGCGGGCCAAGGCTGCCGCCATCCGCGGCTCGGCCGAGCACTTGATCACCCTCGCCAAGCGCGGCAACGCCGCCGGCGAGTCCAAGATGGTTCATGCCCGGCGGTTGGCGGCCGGCAGGCTCAATGACCCGGCCGTGGTCCGCAAGCTCTTTGATGAGATCGCTCCTCGCTACGCCAATCGGCCCGGCGGCTACACCCGGGTGATCAAGCTTGGCGAGCGAGCCGGAGATGCGGCGCAGATCGTGTTGCTCGAGTTGGTCGAGGAGTAGTCTGTGCCCGTGGGGCCCACGGCAGCGCCGGAACTCCACCGGGCGCGCAGCCGTAGGAGCTCCTGGCAAGAAGGACAGGCGAGCACCTCAGAGTGCCCGCCGAAGGCAACTTACAAATCCATCGTCGCTTATGACGGTACCGGCTTCGCCGGGTTCCAGCGCCTGGGGGAGGGCCAACGCACCGTTCAGGCGGTGCTCGAAGCCGCCCTGCACTCCCTGGGGTGGCAGGAGCCTCGCCTGTTGGCCGCCGGGCGCACCGATCGCGGGGCACACGCCCGCGGACAAGTGATCGCCTTCCGGCTGACGTGGCGCCACGCGCCTGAGGCGTTGACGGCGGCCCTGAATGCCGCCCTGCCAGGGGACGTGGCGATCCGGGAAACCCAGCCGGTCCCCGACAGCTTTCACCCGCGGTTTGGGGCGCTCAGCCGCCGGTACTCGTACGCGGTGTTCTTCGACCGGCTGCCGGATCCGCTGCGCCAGGGCCATGCCTGGCGGGTGTGGCCGCCGCCTGATCCGGAACCGTTGGCCGAAGCCGCCCGTCGCTTGCGTGGAATTCGCGACTTCGGGGCGTTCGGGCGGCCGCCGATAAGCCATGGGCACACGGTCCGGACTGTCTTGAGTTGCGACTGGGACATCGGCCCGCAGGCAGGCCGGTTCGAGATCGAGGCCGACGCCTTCCTGCAGCATATGGTCCGGCGGCTGGCGGCGGCGACGATGGCGATCGGCCAGGGGCGGGCGAGCCTGGAGAAGCTGCAGGCGAGCCTGGACAACCAGGATTGTCCCTGGCCGGGGAAGCTGGCGCCGGCCTGCGGGTTGTGCCTGGAGGCTGTCAGGTATCCGGTGACGATGCCGGCGACGAAGCAAGAGATGTGAGCACCAGGAGTTGGACCGTGCAGAAGACCTATTATCCGAAACCGAGCGAGCTGGAGCACCAGTGGTACCTTATTGACGCCGCAGGCCAGAACCTTGGCCGCATGTCGACCAGGATTGCCCGGCTGCTCTCCGGGAAGGACAAGCCGATCTTCACACCCGGTGTGCATACCGGTGACTACGTGATCATCGTCAACGCCGAGAAGGTTGCTGTCACCGGAAAGCGGCTGGATCAGAAGGTCTACTACCGGCATTCGCAATATCCTGGTGGGCTGAAGAAGATCACACTTCGAGCGCAACTCGAAAAGCACCCGGAGCGTGTGCTCCAGGCCGCAGTGCGTGGTATGCTCCCGAAGAACCGGATGAGCCGGCAACTTCTATCGCATCTGCACGTGTATGCCGGCCCGTCTCACCCGCATGCGGCGCAGCAGCCGAAACCGCTGGCCTTGGGCCTCGAAGGAAGGGATCGCAGATGACAGGCAAGTTCTACGAAGGGGTTGGCCGGCGCAAGACCAGTTCTGCCCGGGTGCGGATCTCGTCGGGGACCGGCAGCTTCATCGTCAACGACAAGGGGTTGCGTGAGTACTTCCCGCGTGGCGGAGACGCCGAAGCCATCCTGGCTCCGCTGAATGCCGTCGGGATGGAGGGCAAGCTCGACGTCACCGTCAAGGTGAAGGGCGGCGGGATCACCGGCCAGGCGACGGCGGTCTCCAATGGCGTCGCCCGGGCCCTGCTCGGCCTGGACCCCGAGTTCCGCGGCGCGCTGCGTGGCGGTGGATTCCTGACGCGAGACGCACGTGCCAAGGAGCGCAAGAAGCCCGGTCTGAAGCGAGCCCGCAAAGCGCCGACGTACACCAAGCGCTAGCCTCACAGCGAGCACGCTCACCGTAATGACGATCACCGGCCGGGGAAGGATCTCCGGCTGGTGCCGTTGAATCTAAGGAGCGCCCCTTGCCCACTCTGCACATTGTCGGCCTGGGCCCTGGCTCGCCAGCCCTGCTCACCGAGCAGGCGAAACTGATCCTCGGGTCCGCCTCGGAAGTCTTGCTGCGCACGATGCATCCGGCTGTCGAGGCTATTCCCCCTTCGGTCCCCGTCCGGACGTTTGATCCCTTGTATGAGACCGCCGATTCCTTCGAGCGGGTGTACGAGCAGATCGTCGAGGAGGTCGTGGCGCGCAGCCAGGCCAGGGTGGGCTGCGTGTACGCCGTGCCAGGGGATCCCAGTATGGGCGAGGCAACGGTCGCCGAGCTTCTGCGGCGCGCCGCTCGGGGGGATCTGACTGTGCATGTAGTGCACGGCATCAGCTTCCTGGGGCCTTGCCTGGCGGCCCTCGGCATCGACGGCCTCGACGGATTGTTCGTGGCCGACGCCCTGGAACTGGCCAGGCTGCACCACCCGCCGTTTCCCCCGGACCGCAATGCCCTGGTGGGCCAGCTATACTCGCGGCTGGTGGCCTCCGATGTCAAGCTGACGCTGATGAACGCCTATCCTGAGGGACACCCCGTGGCCCTGGTGGATGCCGCCGGAACGTCGGAGGCGCGGGTCCAGCGGATGCCGCTGCATGCGATCGATCGATCGGAGGCAATCGGCCCGCTTACCGCCCTTTTCGTTCCGGCCCTGGCCCCGGGGCATTCCCTCGAGGCCTTCCAGGAAACCGTTGCCCACTTGCGCGCCCCAGAGGGCTGCCCGTGGGACCGTGAACAAACCCATGCCACCCTCCGGCCACACCTGTTGGAGGAAGCCTACGAAGCGCTGCAGGCGATTGACACGGGGGACGTGCCGGCACTCCGAGAGGAACTGGGCGACTTGCTGCTTCAGATCGTGCTTCAAGCGCAGATCGCCGTTGAGGACGCCGAGTTCAGCCTGGGGGATGTCATCCACGGGATTGAGAACAAGATCCGCCGGCGCCATCCTCACGTCTTCGGCGATCTACAGCTGGAGGAGGTCGACCAGGTGCTGCGCAACTGGGAGGCGCTGAAGGCGTCGGAGCGGGAGGAGGCCGGGCTGGGCAGGGGCTTGCTCGAGGGCGTCCCCGCTGGGCTGCCGGCGCTGGCGCAGGCGGCCGAGATCCAGGCCCGCGTGGCCCGAGTCGGATTCGATTGGCCGCAGGCCGACGGAGCGCGGCGGAAGATCCTGGAGGAGCTGGACGAGATCTCGCAGGCGGGTTCGGAACGGACGGCCGAGGAGGTCGGGGACCTGCTATTCTCGGTCGTCAACTACGCCCGCCGGCTGGATGTGGACGCCGAGACCGCCTTGCGAACGGCCATCGGCCGGTTCCGTCAGCGGTTCGCCAGGGTCGAAGCCCTGGCGCATCAGGCGGGCAGGGAGGTCTCGGGCATGTCCCTGGCAGAGATCGACGCCCTGTGGGAGAAGGCGAAAGCCGAGGGGTTGTAGCCGCCAAGCGCCGGCCGGATGGCGGGTTAGGCCGGCTGCCGGGCTGTCAGGGAAGCGCAACGGCGCACCGCCCCCAGGGTTACATTCCCCAGCGGCTCACCCGGTGAGGAGGAGAACATGGCAAACGCGATCGGATTCCCCAGTGCGCACGGGCTGGAGCATCATGGCCTGCGTAACCTGGACACCGTCTACTGGACCCTGCCATCGCCGGCGCTGGTTGAGCGAATCGTTCGGCGGCGCGAGGGGCTGCTGGCGCATCTGGGCCCGGTGGTCGTGCGCACAGGCCATCACACCGGCCGCTCGCCCAATGACAAGTTCATTGTCCAGGATGGGACGGTCGACTCTGAGATCTGGTGGGGGCCCATCAATCGCCCGATGGACGAAGCGCGCTTCGAACGCCTGGCGTTGCGGTTGACGGCCTACTTCCAGGGCAGGGAGGTCTACGTGCAGGATGTGGTAGCCGGCGCTCACCCGGAGCATCAGGTCCCGGTGCGGGTGATCACCGAAACCGCTTGGCACAGCCTGTTCGCGCGCAACATATTCTTGCGCCTGCCGATCGAGCGCCTGTCCAGTCACGTCCCTCGTTTCACCATCGTGGACGCGCCCCGGTTTCATGCCATCCCCGAAGAAGACGGCACCAACTCCGAGGTTTTCATCGTCATCAACTTCGAGCGCGGCTTGATCCTGGTCGGCGGAAGCAGCTACGCCGGCGAGATCAAGAAGGCAGTCTTCACCGTGATGAACTACCTGCTGCCCAAGCAGGGCGTGCTCTCGATGCACTGCTCGGCGAACATCGGCGCCGCCGGCGATGTGGCCCTGTTCTTCGGCCTCTCCGGCACCGGTAAGACCACGCTGTCCTCCGATCCCGATCGCCGCCTGATCGGTGATGACGAACACGGCTGGGGGGAGGATGGTGTCTTCAACATCGAGGGCGGCTGTTATGCCAAGACCGTTCGCCTCAACCCGGTCCTCGAGCCATTGATCTGGGAGGCAACCCGCCGGTTCGCCACCGTCCTGGAAAACGCCGCCATCCGTACCGACACCCGGCGGGTGGATTTCGATGACATCAGTCTGACGGAGAACACGCGGGCGGCCTATCCCCTGGGGTTCATCGACAATCACGAGCCCTCCGGCCGGGGAGGCCATCCGAAGAACATCTTCTTCCTGACCGCCGATGCCTTCGGTGTGCTCCCTCCGTTGGCCAGGCTGACCCCCGACCAAGCGATGTACTACTTTCTTTCCGGCTACACCTCCAAGTTGGCTGGCACGGAGAAGGGCTTGGGAAGCGAGCCGCAGGCCACCTTCTCGGCCTGTTTCGGGGCACCGTTCCTTCCGTTGCCGCCCTCCGCCTACGGCCGACTGCTCGGCGAGAAGCTCGGACAGCACAGGGCGATCGTGTGGCTGATCAACACGGGTTGGACCGGCGGCGCATTCGGCAGCGGCGAGCGCATCCAGCTGGGCTTCACCCGGGCGATGATTCGAGCCGCCCTGAGTGGATCATTGGAGGGTGCAGCCTATCGTACGGATCCCAACTTTGGGCTGGCCGTCCCCGAGCACTGCCGGGATGTGCCGGACGAGATTCTGGAGCCTGGCCGCACGTGGGCGGACGAGAAGGCGTATGACCATCAGGCGCAGGTGCTGGCCGGCCGGTTCGCCGCCAACTTCAAGCAGTTCGCCGGCGAGGTCTCTCCGGCGGTGGCGCAGGCCGGACCGCGGCCGAACCGCGGCTGACTAGGCCCGAAACCGTCGGCCCGTCCGGACGGGTCAACCCTTGTCGCCGTGCTCCTCTCCCGCGAGGGGAGCACGTGTGCTTCCCCCGGCAGCCAGCTGGGGCCCAGCGGCAGTGCGCAACCGCCAAGGCCCCGATGCGTACAGGGTACAGACATGTTCTGCGAGGTGGCGTATGAAGAGGCATATTCTCCCCCTGGTCCTGCTCTCGCTGGCGGTCGCCAGCCTGGCGTGCAGTCTAACCGTCCCGATACCACCTTCGGACATCAAGGTGGGCCCGACCGAAACTCGGGACCTTAGGATCGAGCCGGTTGGCGCGCCGGGGGACACGGCGCAGGTTGAACTGGGAATGGGCGCCGGGGAGCTGGTCCTCCGCCCGGGCGCGGGGGACGCCCTGATCAGCGGGACGGCGACCTTCAACATCTCGGACTTCGAGCCTCAGGTTGAGATCGACGGCACCCGGGTAGCCGTGAACCAGGGCGACCTGCAACTCGTGGGCATCCCTGACCTGCGCGGTGAGGAGATCATCAACCGCTGGGATCTCAGGCTGGGCAAGCAGCCAATCGCGCTAAGGGTGAATGCCGGAGCCTACAAGGCGGATCTGGATCTCGGCGGCATCAGCCTGGTAGGGTTGAACGTCTCCGATGGTGCAGCCTCCGTGCAGCTCACTTTCTCGACGCCGAATCCTGTCTCGATGGATACGCTGCGCTACACTACCGGCGCCTCCAATGTTCGCCTGGACGGATTGGGCAATGCCAACTTCTCCGACATGCGCTTCGAGGCTGGGGCGGGGAACTATATCTTGGACTTCGGGGGTGAGCTCCGGCAGGATGCCGAGGTCAGGATCGACACCGGGCTGAGCAGCCTGCGGATTATCGTCCCCAAGGGAGTCCCAGCGCGGGCCGAAGTGCGGGGTGAACTATCCGAGGTCAAGGCCGAAGGCGAGTGGACCGGATCCGGCACGGCCTTCGCCCATCCCGGCGAAGGGTCGATGCTGACGATCATTATCAACAGCAGCTTGGGCAGCGTCCGACTCGAGACCGACTGAGCAGCCTTCTCCGGCCGCCTGTCAGCCAATCGGAATCGATACCTCCCCTGTGCCGAGCAGGGGAGGCATCTCTTCCGGAGGGAAGATCACTCGCCTGGGCGAGTGCTAGGCTACTGCCGCGGCAGGCTCCCCATCGGGGCCGAAGTACCGGGGCGGAGATCAACCTGCTTCCGACGCAGGACCTCCAGCGCCGTTGCCCGCAGGGTCTGGGCAGAGAGCGCATCAATGCGCTGCTGGTCCGGGTGGGGTTTGCGCAGCTCGTCGATCGGTGTGGCCTGCATGGCTGCCTCCAGGCGGGGAAACGCTCCCCAGCCTGGCAGGTAAGGTGCAAGTTCCGGGCCAGGCTGGCA
>JALHUE010000063.1 GCA_022866145.1 Anaerolineales bacterium
CCTGACTACAACGGCTCGCAGATCCAGGTGGATCGCATCGAGGTTGAAGAGTGACTATGAACAGAGTAAAGCGACTTTCCATTCAATCATTCGCACCAAAGGCTGGGCATGTTATGTTGATCCTGTTCTCTATCCTTTTGGCTTGTCTGCTCATTATTGTGGGCGTGATGACTCTATGGAGTCCAGGAAGACCAACCCCCTTCTTGGATGAAGACGGACGGCCGCTGCCGGGCAGCATTTCGGAGAAGGTGTTTGTCAACATAAACGGTGTGCAGCAAGGGATGTTTATCATGAGCAAAGATGCAACGCATCCAGTGCTGCTTTACCTTCATGGGGGTATGCCTGAATACTTCCTTACTCAGCGATACCCGACTGGCCTTGAAGACCATTTCACCGTCGTTTGGTGGGAACAGCGTGGTTCAGGACTCTCCTACAGTGCCAACATTCCACCAGAGACGATGACGCTGGAGCAAATGATATCTGACACCTTGGAGGTGACCAATTACTTGCGTCACCGCTTTGGTCAGGAGAAGATATACCTGATGGGACATTCGGGGGGAACGTTCATTGGCATCCAAGCGGCTGCACGGGCACCGGAGTTGTACTATGCCTACATTGGCGTCGCTCAGATGTCGTATCAGCTAAGATCCGAAAGACTGGCGTACGAGTATATGCTTCAGCAGTTCCAAGAGAACGGAAACTTGGCAATGGTGCGAAGACTTGAAGCAGCACCCGTAACGATGACGGACGGCACACCGGATGCATACCTCGTATTGCGGGACGAAGCCATGCACAGCCTTGGCATTGGCACAACCCATGACATGCATTCAGTTATCACGGGTATCTTTCTTCCTTCGCTAACATTCCGAGGATACACATTATTGGAAAAGGCCAATATGTGGCGTGGCAAATCTCAATCCGGTGTTAGTCCCCTGTGGGATGAAATCATCGCCACGGATCTGACCACAAAGGTGCCTGAGCTTGCAATCCCCGTCTATTTCTTTGGCGGCATATACGATTACACATGCTCTTACACTTTGGCAAAGGACTACCTAGAGAAGCTACATGCACCCCTGAAAGGTTTCTACACCTTTGAACTGTCTGCACACAGTCCATTGTTTGAAGAACCTGAAAGGATGCTGAGGGTTTTACAGGAAGACGTTCTGGCGGGGACGAATAACCTTGCTGACGCAAAGTAAGTGGATGGTGAGCTACTGGTCATCGTAGTGTCCCGTGTTTAGCGCAAACAGGCACATGTGTCGAGTAGGATGATATGAAGGCGCCTAACAACCAGCTGAAGCTGACAACGGCGATTCAACCGCAAGAAATGGGGTTCCGCAACCCCCAGACTGGGTCCCATTGTATTGGGTGATCTCAACCCGCCAGTTGCAGCTTGGCTCGAGGCCGTTGGGCCGCGATCACACGCCACAGTGACATCCTATCTCAACCGTTCCCTCAGTGTCCACCATGAAGGTAGCCACGCCCGAGCATGGTCCTGGCGCCCAGACTCCCTGTTCCCGGAATCCGAGGCCGGTGATCCGACCGAGACCAACACTCTTCTCGGCGCCCCACCACCACACTCCAGCAATCGTGTCACGCACGGCGCCAACCAGCAGCCTCGCCCTAACTCAATCTCCCGACGCATTGCGAGACCGCGCCGTGGCCAATAGCGGAATCGAAACAACTTGAGTGGAAGTAGTGGAGTCATCCACGGAGGCGGCACCACCTCGCGCGGCGGCACCTTTGTTGATCCGGCAGCACGAGAACCGCCTCCCGCGCTCACAGCCGTGGCAGCGAGCCGATTGCCTCGCGGCTGAGCTCAAGACGCTCCCCGATCTCATGCGCCGAGGCTATCGGTTTGGAAGGAAGAGATAGCGGTAGAATGATCACCGCTTGCCCATCCCGTTATTGTCTGTTGCCTGGCGCCAGAAGATGGTTAAGGGTCTCGGCCCGCCAGGCAATCATGAATCAGCAGACCCTTATACGGAATCCGGCCAAAGGCGAGCAAGGGTCAATACCGCTAGGGCCGGGTCCTGCAAAACCCTGATCATGGGTTCCCTGGCCTCCCGTAGGACACCGGGACGGTGTGCGGCTTGGGCAGGCAAATCTCATCGTCGCCTCCTGAATAAGGGGGATCGTTAGAGGGCGTGTAAGGGTCTCCGGAAAGGAGGGAGAACCTAGTGCGCCTTCTTCGATTCCTGTTGAGGGGCGTAGGTGGGAAAGACGGTCAAGGGCCTTGATCTTGATGACACCGAGGAACTGCTGCTTGCGTCGCGGGATGTCCCTCTTCGACAGCGATCGCCGCCTACGGGTGGCCTTGCAGACCATTCAGCCGACTGCCACAGTAGAAACATCAACCGCGCGTAGCTCACCTGGCCAGACCGTACGGTTCAGGTCCGTGAGGTCGAGGGCCGTTCACCCCGGAGGGCTGCGCCCGCAGGGCGCCGGCCCGAACGGGGTTCGAGCCGCCCGCGCCCACCAGATCGACACCCCTGTCCTCACGATTTGCGTGCAGAGGGAACCGCGAGGACTTCACCTTCTTCCGAGGTGTCGCATGCGCTGACCGCGGGCCTCTTGGCTACAGGCACAGAGGACTACGCCCACGTACGTAGCAGGTCTGCCGCCAGAGCGGAGACCTCACGGCTGGTCCGCTCTCACGCGGCAAGGTTCGGGACGTCGGCCGGCGAAGACCCAGGACGAATACCGAAGCCGCAATCGCTGCCGGGCAAGAACGGGCGGAAACAGCACAGGGAAGGCGCGTGCGTTTGCCCGCACACGGGAGCCTAGGCCTCCGTGTCGGCCTGTTGCACGATTGCCAGCACGGCCGCGCGGGAAAGCTTGGTTTCCCCCCGTCGCAGCGCGGCGAGGGTGGCCTGAGCCAGCTTGAGGGGGATTGCGTACATGGCGTGAAAGGCCGGGGACGACACTGTCCGCGCATAGGCCTCGGCCTGGCCCAGGCACTTCGCCGCATATTCGGCCACCTGATCGAAACCCCATCCCGGTGGGAAGAAGTCCGCGCCGCGCCGGACGTCGTCCGTCCGGTTGCGCAAGATGTTGACCAGCTGCAGCCCGCGCCCGAACAGCACCGCCATCGAGCGGTCCACCTGAACTCCTTCGAAGAAAGCCAACAGGTCGCACAGCAAGATCCCGGCGGCACCGGCGACGCCGAATGTGTAGCGGTCCAGGTCCATCGGCGATTGGATGGCCCAGCCGGAGTCGGCCCAATCGGCCATTCGGTCCGCCATCGCGGCCGCTCCTTCCCAGATGCGCGGGGCAATTGCGGCCGGTGCGCGGCATGCCCAATCGGCAAGACGCAAGGATACGCTGGGCAGAGGGCATTGGGAGCCCTCTAGGATCTCGCGCAACGAGGCGGCATCGAAACGCTCGAGCGAGGTCTGGGCTTGGAAATGCCGGCTCACGGCACGCAGGATGCGGGCCTTGTCACCGACGGGCAACGTCGGATGATCCTCGATCTCATCGATCGCCCGCAGGCATAGGTAGGCCGAAGCAACCGCCTCCTGTAGGCCGCGCGGCAGGCGGGCAACCGGAAGGGAGAAGGTGCGACTGGTGGCCTCAAGCACCTCGAGTAACTCGTCGAAACCCATAGGCTGGTTCGAGACATCCCTGGGATGGCGCCGGAAACGGCGCGCGGTCTAGTATGCCCGGTGCGGACCGATTGTCAAGGGGTAGGAAACCAGGGGTGGGAGGGACGTGAAGGTCCAGCGAGCTCCCATGCCCATACTCACCGCACTGAGTCCGCACGAGGAGATGCCTACCTCGCCTCGCGGTCCGGAGGGACCGGTCGACCCGGCATGGATCTCTCGGGGCGTCTGTCGGGAGATTGCAGGTTGGTGATCCCCTTCGGCTTCGGCGAGATGGCGGGGTCTCTCGGCTCCGCCCTAGCCCGACCGGCTCCAACGTCGCCGCAAAGTTCCGTCTCTCAATGGTCCCTGAAAGCGGCCGAGGAGAGCCGATCCCGTTGGCGACCGCGATCGACACTCCCATTGGCGCCCATCGCCGCGTCCGTTGACGCAGCGCACTCCCCAATCGCGATTCAGTACTGAGCGATCACATCGTCTTGCGGCACAGGCGAGCAAGCCCCAAAACCACGTCCTGACAGATTGCCTGCCCGGGCTGATGTGGAACGGGGACACCTGCGCGGCAGAAGGCAACAATGGGGTAAATACCCCATCGATCCGGCATTGTCATACTGTCGTTTATGACATTCATCGTGGCGGTTTGAGGACGAAGATAAGCTTGACCCAATGGGGGCTATCATGTAGCCTTTGGCACAAGTGCATAGAAATAGTTAGATTTCAGCACATTTGCTAGGCGCAGATTCGAGTAGTAGGGACCTCTTCGATGTCGGAGCAGGACTGGCTCAGCCTTCGGGAAGCCTCGCGGCGATTGGGCATTCACCCCACGACCTTGCGGCGCTGGGCCGACAGCGGCGAGATCCCCGTGCTCCTCACGCCGGGGCATCACCGGCGGTTCTCGATCGAGGACATCCAGCGCTTCGCCGAGCACCGCCGCCAAGTGAAAGTCATCACCGGCCTCGAGCAGATGTGGTCGGATCAAGCCCTGGCCCAGACCAGGATCCGGCTGGACGAGAGCCGACAGAACCAGTGGTTAGCCGCGTTCGACCAGGGAGAGCGAGAGCATAAGCGAGAACTGGGTCGCAGGATGCTCCAGGTCCTGCTCAAGTACCTTTCGTTGTCCGAAGGCGGCGAGGATCTGCTTGAGGAGGCCAGATTGATCGGGCGTGAGCACGCCGAGAACACCCTCGGCCTCCGCCTTCCCCTGGCCAAGGCGATGGAGGTCCTGTTCTTCTTCCGTGACACGATGCTCGAGGCGGCCCTCCGGCTGCCCGAGGCCGCTCACGTGCGACCGGAAGCCAACGCCGATATGGTGCGTCGCATCAACAAGGTGCTGAACGAGGTCCAGCTATCGCTGGCAGACACCTACGACCGAGCCACACCCCGATGACCCTCCTTTGTCTGGGAATCACCCATCACACGGCACCGGTCGAGATTCGGGAGGTGCTGGCGCTCTCCTCTGCCGACATCGAAGAGGCGCTCGCCCGTCTACTGGGCGGGAAAGAGCCCTACCTTCGAAGCATCCACGAGTTGGCGATACTCTCGACCTGCAACCGTACCGAGGTGTATGCGGTCGCCGAGGGTCCCGACTTCGGCGGGCTGGCTCGCCTGCTGGCGGATGCGTGCGAGACCGACCCAAGTCTGTTCGAACCTTGGTTGTGCCGCATGGCAGACCACGCCGTGGTGGATCACCTGTGCCGGGTGGCCAGTGGACTGGACTCGCTTGTGCTCGGCGAGCAGCAAATCCTCGGCCAGGTCGTGCGCACTCTTGAACTGGCGCGCGATCAGCACACCGCAGGACTTCTCCTTTCCGCCATCTTCCAGACGGCGATCCGGGCCGGCAAACGAGCGCGGGCCGAGACCGCGATTGGTCGCAACCCGGCCAGCATCAGCGCTGTCGCCGTCCGCCTGGTCGAGCAATCGGTCGGTGAATTGGAGGGAGCCCGGGTGCTCGTGGTCGGGGCCGGCGAAATGGCCGAGCTCGCCGTGGAGGCACTGCGCAAGCGCGGGGCGACCGACATCGTCGTCATCAATCGGACTCGCGAGCGCGCCGCGATCCTGGCAAGTCGCTGGGGCGCCACGGCTCTGACCTTCCAGCATCTCGTGCCCGCGATGGGGGACGCCGACGTGGTCATCACCTCCACCAGCGCGCCGCATATCCTGATTGACGAGGAAATGGCCAGGCAGGCGATGTCCGGCCGGCCCGATCGGCCTCTTGCCTTCGTCGATATTGCCGTGCCGCGCAACACCGATCCGAGCGTCGCCACACTTCCCCAAGTCCGCTACTTCGATATCGACGACCTGCAAGGCCACGTGGAAGAGACGTTGGCTACCCGACAGCAAGAGATCCCGCGCGTCGAGGCAATCGTGGTGGAGGAATCCGCGGCCTTCGCCGCCTGGATGCGCGGTCAGGAGATTCGACCGCTGATCGTGGACCTACGGTCGGGGGCCGAAGCCCTGCGCCGATCCGAAGTCGACCGTACCTTCCGACACATGCCGCAACTAGATGAGTCCGAACGCCGTCGGGTCGAGGCAATGACCAAATCCTTGATCAACAAGATCCTGCACGCGCCCACCCTGCAGTTGAAAGCGGAAGGCAACAACGGTCATTCCGCCGAGTACGCCGAACTGGTGCGGCGCCTGTACGGACTCGGCGAGACGGACTCGGCAGGAACCGGGCTGTGATGCCTTCTCCCGAGCCCGCTGGTGACCGATCGGTGATGACGGCGGGCACACGCGCCTCGCGACTGGCCCGCTGGCAATCGGAATGGGTCGTGTCACAACTCCGCGACCGGTGGCCCGGCCTCACCCTGCTCACCAAGGTTCTGACCACCACCGGCGACGTTTTGCTCGATCGCCCACTGCCGGAAATCGGCGGAAAGGGCCTGTTTACCGCCGAGCTCGAGCAAGCCTTGCTCTCGGGTGAGATCGACATCGCCGTGCATTCCCTCAAAGACCTTCCGGTCGATCTTCCGGCAGGGCTCTGGGTGGGGGCTATCAGCCCGCGGGAGGATCCTCGCGACGTGCTCATCTCAAAGGCGGGATGGAAGTTGATGGAGCTGCCGGCGGGTGCACGCGTCGGAACGTCCAGCCTGCGGCGCGCCGCGCAACTGAAGGCGGCACGGCCTGACCTGACGCTGGTCGCTTTGCGCGGGAATGTGGACACGCGAGTCTATAAGGCTCTCGATGGCGACTACGACGCGGTCGTGCTGGCGAGTGCCGGTGTCAAGCGTCTCGGCCTACAGGAGAACGTAACGGAATTCCTGCCGCTTACGATCATGCTTCCGGCGCCGGGACAGGGGGCGATGGCCGTCCAATGTCGCGCCGACGATCGCCGGACCCTGTCCCTCCTGGCGGCCATCGACCACGCTTCCACCCGCGCCTGCGTCGACGCCGAGCGGACATTCCTCTCCGCCCTGGGAGGCGGGTGCTCCTCACCGGTGGCGGCGTTCGCCCATGCTATGCTCGAAGACGAGTCCGGCCCGATCGAGCTGACGGGCTTGGTCGCCTCGGTTGATGGGCAGCGCCTCATCCGGATCACGCGTCAAGGGTCCGAACCTGTCCGGCTTGGACAGCAACTGGCGCAGGATGCGCTGCGTCAGGGTGCTCAGGAGCTACTGCAGTGCCTAGCCTAGCCGGGAAGCGAGTGGTCGTGACCCGAGAGCGGAGCCAGGCCGGCGAGATGGCGATTCGCCTAGCCGAAGCCGGCGCGGTCCCGATCGTGTTCCCGACGATTGAGATCGCCCCCATGGCTGACCTGGGCCGCCTCGATCATGCCCTACACCACTTGGATTCGTACGATTGGGTGGTCTTCACGAGCCAGAACGGCGTGCGCATCTTCTGGGAGCGTTGGTCGCGGCTGGCATCTTCTGCAGACTCCTCGCTCGTCTTCCCGCCCGATGTCCGCGTGGCGGCCATCGGGCCAGGCACCGCCGCCGCAATCCGCGAACGCGGCGGCCGAGTGGATCTTGTCCCGAACGAGTACATCGCCGAGGCATTGGTCGAGGGGCTGCAGCCCCGTCAGGGTCTGCGTGTTCTACTTCCGAGGGCGGAAAGCGCCCGGGAGGCCCTGGTGGACGGTCTAGTCGCGCTAGGGGCGCGTGTGGAGGAGATCCCGACCTATCGGACCCTGCCGGCAGCGCCCGATCGCAAGGCACTCGCCGAGCTCGCGCGTGGGGTGGACGCGATCACGTTCACCTCGTCCTCGACGGTACGCAACTTCGTTGAGCTGGTCGGCAGGGTGCGCTCTCCGGACCGCAGCCGGGGATTTCCACTCGGCTCCGCGGTGATCGCATGCCTCGGGCCGATCACCGCCTCCACTGCGACGTCTCTCGGCCTGCCAGTCGACGTGACCGCCGAGGAATACACGATCGATGGATTGGTGAGGGCGCTCGAGAAGCACTTTTCAACCCCTCAACCGGATCCGAAGGAGAAGCGATGGCTGTCGATCCGACCCGGCTGAGTTTGCTGCCCAACCAGCTTCGACCGCGCCGGCTGCGGCTCAACCCGGGCCTGCGCCGGATGGTGTGCGAGACCCGGCTGGCACCGGCCGACTTCATCACCCCGCTGTTCGTGACGCATGGCCGCCAGGTCCGGGCCGAGATCGCCTCGATGCCGGGCGTCTTTCAATGGTCTGTGGATTCGCTGGCTAAAGAGGCAGAGGAGCTGGCCGCCCTGGGGATCCCGGCTGTCTTGCTATTTGGTCTGCCCGCCTCGAAGGATCCCATCGGGATCGAGAACTTCGCCCCGGATGGGATCGTCCAGCAAGCGATTCGAACGATCAAGTCGTGTGTCCCCGAAATGGTCGTTGTCACGGACGTCTGCCTGTGCGAGTACACCGACCATGGTCACTGCGGTCTCGTCAACGGAGAGGACGGGTCGCGCCCCCAGCCGCACCTGCCCGCCGGTTACGTGCTGAACGACGAGACCCTGCCGGTGTTGGCCAGGGTGGCAGTCTCGCACGCCGAGGCGGGCGCCGATGTGGTGGCGCCATCGGGAATGATCGATGGCATGGTCGCCGGCATCCGTTCGGCGTTGGACGGCGCCGGTTTCGCCCACCTTCCGATCCTCTCCTACTCCACCAAGTACGCCTCGGCCATGTATGGCCCGTTTCGCGACGCCGCCCAGGGTGCACCCAAGTTCGGCGACCGCAAGACGCATCAGATGGATCCGGCCAACGCGCGCGAGGCCCTGCGCGAAACGGCCCTGGACGTGGCCGAGGGAGCCGACCTCTTGATGGTCAAGCCTGCCCTGCCCTACCTGGACATCATCCGCCTCGTGCGCGACCGCTACCCGGAGATGCCGCTGGCGGCATACAACGTCAGCGGTGAGTACGCCATGGTGAAAGCGGCCGCCGCCAACGGGTGGTTGGATGAGGAACGGGTCGTCCTGGAAGTCCTAACGGCCATCAAGCGCGCCGGCGCCGACCTGATCATCAGCTACCACGCCAAGGATGCGGTCCGATGGCTGGCCTGAATCTGGGCGTCCGGGCGTCCGCCGACCGAAGTCTGCACGACCAGCACATGGCCGAGGCCGACTTCGACCAGGCACCCTTTACCATCGCCTGGGAGATCACCCGCGCCTGCGCCTACGCCTGCGTTCACTGTCGCGCCGACGCCCAGCATCGGCGCGACCCGCGCGAGCTTTCCACCCAGGATGGCTACCGGCTGCTCGAACG
>JALHUE010000064.1 GCA_022866145.1 Anaerolineales bacterium
GTCGGGTGTGTTGTACACCTGGATGCCCAGTTGGGTCGCCGCCTCACGATCGATGGAATCGATGCCCGTGCCCCACTTGGAGATCACTCGCAGTCTGGGTGCGCAAGCTTGGAGAACCCGGGAGGTGAACTGGTCGTCACCGCAGATCACCCCATCGACCTTGCCGGCGTAGTGGAGCAGAGCCTCTTCCTCCAACCGCTCCACTACCGGCGCGATCCAGGTCTCGATCCCGGCCGTGTCAAAGAGCGGCCGGAACCTGGACATGGACGGGATCAGATAGGGCGCCGAGACCAGAACCTTCAACCCGCTCTCCCCTGTGCGAGGAACCGACTGCTGCTTAGCCATCGCTCAACCTCGGCCCGCCAGCAGGCCCTCGACCAGACGGAACTCCTCCTCATCATCGATGTCCAACGCCTCCCTTGCGGGGATCTCGAACAACAACGGATGCTCGCCGATGCGGTTCTTGCGGCGGAGAAACCCCTCGCGCTCAAAGAGATAGAGGCAGGAGTTCTCCTCATACACAGGCGGCAGGTCCTGGGTGTTAAGCAGTACGGCCGGATCGTGGTTAACCGGGTTGCCGGCAGCGTCCCACAGGCGTTTCTGCCAGCGAGTGACACTGAAGAGCGAATCGTGCTGCGGCAATGCCTGGCGAAATGCGCGGACCGCGGCCGCGATGCTGCCGGCCGAGAGCAGCGGGTTGGTGCTGTGTGTCTGCAGGTAGAAAGGCGCGGGGATGGCCGCCGCGTCATGCAGCAGAACCCGGTTCATCGAGATCGAGCCATCCCGCAACTCCGGAGGCCGGTCGAGGAGCGTCACCTCCGGGAAGGCCTCGCCGATCCCTCGCCGGATCTCTGGGCTATCGGTATCGACCACGATGCGTGACACGGCGCCAGACTGCAGCAGGCTGTCCAGGATGTAGGCATACAGCGGACGGCCATTCAACAGACGGTAGTTCTTGCCCGGCACCCGCTGGCTGTGGTGGCGCATCGGCACCAGGGCGACGATCTCGAGTTCGCTCAAGATTCCGACCCTCCATTGCCACGGCCTGGCCATCCGCAGGTGTGACCAGGGGATCCGGCTGCTCCCGCCATAGGACGGGCCGCCACCCTGCTCCGCTTCGAGGCCAGCCTGGCTTTCACTCTGCCCCCGGCGTGAGCGGTGGCTCATTTCCGGTGGGATGCCTCCCGCCGGCCGGACGGTCATAGGCGATGGGATCCACCGGTCGGGCGGAAGGGTCTGCTGCGCGACCCAGACCACGCGGGTAGTAGAACGTCTGCTTCAACTGGCTGGTTAGGCCTCCGGCCATGCGCCACCCCTGATAGCTTCCCCAGAACTGCAGGAAACGGAAGCTCAGAATTCCGGCCAGCTCGCGACGAAGCCGGCCGTCGTGGGCGGCGTGCCATAGGTCCGTGCCGGCATTGCTGAGAAACAGCCGTGCAGCATCCAGCCAGGTGATCCGCTCCTGAGGTCGGATCCTGCGCAGGGCCATCGCTTCCCGACGGTAGCGATTGTA
>JALHUE010000065.1 GCA_022866145.1 Anaerolineales bacterium
ATACGCCTGGATGGCGACGGCGCTGTTGGCCACCCAGCCCCTGCTCTTTGGACATGCCTTCATCAACCAGAAAGACACTCCGTTCATGGCCTTCTTCCTGGTCAGCGTGGCTGTGGGGCTGGAAGCCGCCGACCGGGTATCTCAGGCGATCCGGCGGGCCGGCAGCGCTTCGTTGCCCGAATCCCGCTGGACCAGACTCCGCGGGGAATGGGCAGGCACCAGTCGTTCTCGCCGCGTTGTTGGAATTGCCTATCTCATTGGCAGCCTGCTGTGGCTGATCAGCCTGGCAGCCGTGGACTCGCGCCAGCCGTCGATGATTCGCCTGATGCAGGCAATTGGTGAAGGGCTCGCCTGGGAGCGGCTCCAGTCGGCTGCCACCTCCTTGGCCCGCGGCGCATCGAGCCTGCCGACGGACACCTCCCTTGGAACCGCCGTGTGGTTGCATGACTTCGGAAGGATGATCCTCCTGATTGGGTGGATCGCTCTGGCGCCGGTAGTTGTCCGCTGGGTGCTGCCCAAAGCCTTCCACGAGGCCAAGGCCTCCTTTGGCTGGTCGTTGGGATGGGCCGTGCTGGCCGGGGCCCTCTTGGGCTTCACAGTCTCCATCCGACAGATAGGCGTGTTTGCAGGGCTGCTGGTAAGCCTGTATTGGCTTCGGCGATTGCACGCCGCAGGCCTGTGGGTGCTGGTCATCTACTTGCTGGCGGGAGCCGTTGTGACGCTCGCCACGTGGCCGTACCTATGGGCCGCACCGCTCCAGCGGTTCTGGGAGAGCCTTGCCCTAGGCGCCGACTTCGAGATTCACATGACCCCGTATCGCGGGCAGTGGGTGTTCTCCGACCGGATTCCATGGCACTACTTCCCCACCCTGGCAAGCCTCGAGTTGACGATCCCTGCCGTGGCGCTCTTCATCTCCGGAATCGCGATCGCTGGCTGGCGCTGGACACACCAGACAATCGATCGCACCGTCTTGGGGATCGTCCTGCTATGGCTCGCAGCCCCCCTTTTCGGCCTGATCGTTCTTGGGATGGGAGCCTACAACAATATCCGGCAGCTGCACTTTGCCCTGGCTCCGATCTTCCTGATCGCCGGGGTGGGTCTGAGCGGCCTACTGATGAGGGTAAACCGCAGGTGGGTTGAGTACCTGCTGCTCGCCGCCCTGCTCCTCCCGGGAGTAAGCGGGATCGTCGGCGCCCATCCCTATGAGTACACCTACTTCAACGCCCTGACCGGAGGGACCGAGGGTGCGCAGGGGAATTACGCGCTGGACTACTGGTGCACCTCCTACCGCGAAGCCATGGGGTTTGTGAATGCCGTCGCCGAACCTGGCGCCAAGGTGATGGTCATGGGGCCGCTGCGGCCGGCGATGGCTTTCGCCCGGAACGACCTCGAGGTCCTTCGCAACGAAGGCGACCGAAGCGTGGCTGGCGTCGACTACTTGTTGACGTGTTCCCGCTGGCTTGCGGTGGAGTGGGGAGAGGATGCGCGCTTGGAGAGGGTCCACACGGTCGGCAGGGGCCCGGCGGTCTTCGCGGAAGTCTTCCGACGGATCAAGGGTGACCCCGCAGTCGATGACTAGCAGGCTGATGAAGAACCCATGCCAGCTGAGAGAAACCCGCATAATGCGGTTCCCTTCTCTGAGAATGGCAGTATTCATCAACCTGCCAAGGCTGCCTGTTGAGCAAAGTCCTGTCACCGGGTGTCTCCCGGGGAAGGGAAGCGGAGAAGCACCTTGTGGCACGGGAAGGTGGGGGATAGCACTTGAGGAGGATACCCCAGCAAGCAGCCCGATGGGCTGTGAGAGAATCCCGGCCATGGTCCGGTGCGACAGCGGGCGCCAGCGTCCACCTTCCGGGAGCCCCGCATCTGTCATGGGGGCGGGTCCGGGCGCGCCCAGGATCGCTTTGCCGGCGTGTATGCATCGACGAGGTATCTGCAGCGAAACCCGGCGGGCGGCTGGATCCAAGATGATGGCTGGAACGAGGGCACCGAGAGTGGAAGCGTGAGGTGATGCCTTCCGGCTTGCATCCCCCGTCCCGGCATGTGACCCGATGGGCGCTGCCGGCGATTCTTCTGTTGCTCGCCCTCGGCGTTGGCCTGGTGTTGGCGGACGACTACGGCAGCAGTTGGGATGAG
>JALHUE010000066.1 GCA_022866145.1 Anaerolineales bacterium
GAGCCCTTGTACCCGCATCCGAAGCCCGCGTGAATCCCACCGGTGAACGCAACGCCAGTGCCCCTCACAGCCGACTCGGCCGATGAGCCAGGGGAGCCAGCAGCCCATGCCAGACTTTGAAGCCGTGATCGGCCTGGAGACTCATATCCAGCTCAACACGCAGAGCAAGATCTTCTGCGCCTGCAAGGCCGACTCCTGGGGAGCCGAGCCCAACACCAACATCTGCCCGGTGTGCACCGGCCTGCCGGGCGTACTCCCGACCCTCAATCAACGGGCGGTGGAGAAGGCGGTCCTGCTGGCCAGCGCCATGCACGCCGAATCCATCCAGGAGCTCTCGTTCTTTGCCCGCAAGAACTACTTCTATCCCGACCTGCCAAAGGGCTACCAGATCAGCCAGTATGACGAGCCGCTGGCACGCGGCGGGTACTTCGACCTTCCGCTTCCATCGGGCGCCACGCGCCGCCTGACCATCCACAAGCTCCATCTGGAGGAGGATGCCGGCAAGACTGTTCACGCCGCCGGGCGCAGGCTGATCGACTTCAACCGCTGCGGTGTACCCCTGGTCGAGATGGTTACCGGCCCCGATCTGCGCAGCGCCGACGAGGCGGCGCACTACCTGATCCGCCTGCGCCAGCTGCTGCGCTGGCTGGGGATCTCAGAAGCCGACATGGAGCGCGGCCATCTGCGCTGCGATGGCAATGTCTCGATCCGCCGGGCGGGCGAGACCGTGCTCAATCCCAAGACGGAGATCAAGAACGTCAACTCGATCGACTCGCTGCGCGAGGCGCTTGCGGCCGAGATCGCACGCCAGGTGCGCCAGGTGGAAAGCGGCCACTCGATCCGGCCATGGACGCTGGATTGGGACGAAGCCTCCGGCACCCTGCGCAAGATGCGCTCGAAGGAGACCGAAGCCGACTACCGCTACTTCCGTGAACCGGATCTGCTGCCGCTGCGGATCGAACCTGCGTGGAAGGCGCAGGCCCTCTCTGAGCTTCCCGAGCTGCCGCTCGCCCGCAAGCAGCGCTTCATCGACCAGTACGGCCTGCCTGCCTACGACGCCGAGATTCTGACGGAGGAGCGCAGCCTCTCCGATTACTTTGAGGCGGCGGTCTTGGCCTACGGTGGCGAGCCCAAGGCCGTCTCCAACTGGATGATGAACGATGTGCTGCGCCTGCTGCGCGATCTCGGCCTGAGCGCCGGCGATCTGCGGCTGCGCCCCAACGATCTCGCCCAGGTCATCCGCATGGTTGAGGCCCGCCAGATCAATGCCGCCACCGGGAAGACGCTGCTCGAGAAGGTCGAGCAAACCGGCCAACCCCCGGCCGAACTGGTTGCGCGCCAAGGCCTGGGGCAGGTGGCGGATGAGCAGGCACTGCGGGGCCTGGCCGAGGCCGTCCTGGAGGAGAACCCCGATCAGGTGGCGACCTATCGTGCCGGCAAGGGGACTCTCATCGGTTGGTTCGTCGGACAAGTGATGCGCAAGTCCGGCGGCAAGGCCGACCCCAATCTGGCGCGCCAGGTCCTCGAAACGCTTCTGATTGAAACCGATGGGTGAGGCTCCGTTCGGCTTGTGTGCCGGAGCATGAGTCGGCCGCACCGTCTGCCGCCTGCACCTGAGTCGGGCTTCGTCGACCTCGGCGGTCTGCGCACCCACACCCTGCATTGGACGCCGGCCCAGCCCAGGACGCCCGTCCTGCTCTTGCACGGTCTGGCTTCCAACGCCCGCATCTGGGAGTTGTCGGCGCCGCGCCTCGCCGCCGCCGGCTACGATACCTGGGCGATCGACCTGCGCGGGCATGGACTGAGCGGGAAGCCGGACGGCGGCTATGGCTTCTCCGCCATCGTTGCCGATATTGGATGCTTTGTGCGCATGCGCCGACTGCGTCGGCCGCTGCTGGTTGGCCACTCCTGGGGAGCCTACCTGGCGATTGACTTCGCCGTTCGTCATTCAGGCGGCGCCTATGCTCCCTGCGGCCTGGTCTTGGTCGATGGCGGCATGAGTCAGCTGGCCGACATCCCCGGTGCTTCCTGGCCCAGCGTGCGTGATTGGCTCGCACCCCCGCGCCTCGCCGGCCTGACGCTGGAAGGCTTGCGCCGGCGGTTGACCGCCCCCGGGCGGGCCTGGACTCCGAACGCCCGTGCGCAGGAGATCCTGATCGCCAACTTCGAGGTCGATTCACGGGGTCGGATTCGTCCGCATCTGACTCGCCGGCGTCACCTGCAGCTCCTGCGCTCGATCTGGGAGTACCGTGCCTATCAGGCGTATGCCGCGCTATCCTGCCCGGTGCTCTTGCTGCCGGCCGTCCCACCCTCGCCCCGCACGCCCGACGAGGACCGCCTCCTTGCACAGAAGCGCAGAGGGGTCGCGATCGCCTGCGAGCGGATTCGCGAGGTGCAGGTGAGCTGGATGCGCGACACGATCCATGACGTCCCGCTCCAGCGTCCGTTGGCTCTCGCGAACCAAATACTGCGGTTCGCCGGACAGGTGGTCTGATATTGAACAGGCTGCGGGCACGGTGATCGGCCATCCGGGGCGTGGGGAGTTCAGCCTGCGGCCGGCCCGCGCCGGAGACCAGGCCTCAATCCGGCGGTTGGTGCGCCAGGGGCGCATCAACCCGAGCGGGCTGGACTGGCGGCGATTCGTAGTCGCCGTCGATGGCGAGCAACGGGTGATCGGCTGCGGCCAGATTAAGCCGCACCGAGGCCACGCCCCCGAGCTGGCTTCGATCGTGGTGGACCCCCACTGGCGGGGTGGCGGCGTGGCGAGCGCCATCATTCACAGCCTGATGCAGGCCGGGCCGCCGCTGTGGCTGGTGTGTCGCTCACGGCTTGCCCCCTTCTATGCCCGCTTCGGTTTCCGGGCGCTCTCGCCGCGCGATCCGGCGCCCGCCCATTTCCGTCGGCTGCTTCGCCTCGGACGATGGCTCAACCCCCTGTCCCCCGCCAACAGCCGACTGAGCGTCATGGTGTGGAAGGGGTAGGCGAGGCCCGTCCGACCCGAACAACGCGATCCTCCACGATCCTGCAAGGCGACTGCTAGTTGCCTGCTGCCCTGGAAGTCGATAGACTGAATAGGACTTGCATCCTAGCCTTGAGGTGCTAGTCCGGCGCGCGGCAAAGCGCCGGCGGGCGGCGGAAGGAGCGTGCGGGGGATGAAAGCCATACTGGACGATCTCAACGCCGTGGCTGGCGTCACCGGCGCTTTCGTGTGTGATGGCGACGGCCGCCTGTTGGCCTCCTCCCTCAAGACCCCGATCTCAGACGACATCCTGGCCATGGTGGCCAAGACCCTCAACCGCACGGCGGAGGGGGTGCACAGCCTTCAGGGTAAGAAGGCGACGGATGTTGAGATGGTGTTTGAGTCGGGGATCGTGGTGCTCAAGCCGCTCGAGCCGGGCTGCCTGTGTATTCTGTGCACCCCGAAGGTCAGTATCCCGATGCTGAACCTCACAGCCAACATGGCCGCTCGCCAAGCGAAGAAGGCGATCGCCGGCGGCGCTGTGGCGTTGGCGCCGGGTCCAGCTCCGGCCGGAAAGGGAATTCCCTCGTAGGGGGTGGCGCAGGTCGAGCACGAGCTGGCCGTCGCGGTCGGCCCGGTGGCGATGCTGATTGTCGATGATACCCTGGCTCGGTTGCGCTCCACGCGCACAACACTGACGGAAGCACAGGTCCCGGCCTTCCTCGGGTGATCTCCCCGGCGGCAGTTGTGCTGGGGATCGTGCTGGCGGGCGTGATCACGCGCAGCATCAGCCGGCCGCTCTCCTACCTGGTGCGGACCGCCGACAAGCTGAGCACCGACGACCTCGAGACGCCGGTCGAGGTTCACTCGAAGGACGAAGTCGGCGAGTTGGCCGGGTCGCTGGAGCGGATACGTGTCAGCCTGAAGGCGGTCATGGACCGCGTTCGGGCGCGGGGTGCCTAGTCCGGACCGGGTTGGGCGATCCCTGCTAGCGCCCCGCCCCTGAGCGGGAGGCGCCGGTCCCTGTCCGGGGTCACAGGATACAGCCATGCGTGGGGTTCGGGGCTGAGCTCGAGCCCCGCGTGTCATTTCCGCGTGCCCACAAAGGCCGATCCAAGCGGTAGGGCGAGGCTGGTCTCAACCGGTAGTAGTGTCGAAGGCGACGAAGTCTCCAGTCGGCGAGGCCAGTGGGACGAGCGGGCCGCCGATCGAGCCGCGGGCTAGCGTCCAGCTGCCCTGACCGCCGGAGAGCAGGACGAACTCGGTGGGACCGATCCATTGCAGAGTGTGCCCGGAGGCCAGGGGCTCCGAGGCGACGGCTGGGCTGCCGAGCATCAGGTCGGCCGGAGAGTCCTGTGAGAAGACAAAATGCTGACTGTCCGGTGACCACCCCTTCCAACCGACATCTCCGCTCACGTACGGCCCCTCGGCGCTCCCGTCGGCGTTTGCCAGGAACAGGTCAGTCGTGTTAGGTGTCGCTCCGCTCCGGGCGAATGCCACACGCCCAAGATCGGGCGCCAAGGCGGCTGCGCCGAACTGAGGGAAGAAGAAGTTGCCGGAGATGGCCGGGCCGGCCGTGGCAACCGCGGACTCCCTGTCAACGCGCCACACCGTCCCGCTGGGGTCGGCCGCCAGCGGATCGGCCGAGGGGATGGCCGCGCCTACCGCCCGGGAATCGGGGGACCAGGTCAGCTTGGGATACCACTGGTACTCGCTGTAGGTGATGACCATCGGAAAGGTGACCAGATCCGGGCGCAGGCCGGTCCCGTCGCTGTTGACCAAGCCGATCGAAGTCGGGCGCACGATGGCGGCAGTTCCGCCATCCGGAGACAGCGTGAAGGCGCCGCCCTGGCCGGGGGTCAGCAGCGTGGTCAACGTACCCGTATCCGCGTCGAGCCTCAGCAGGTCATCGTAGCGGAAAACCCCCGGCCCCTCCGGCACAGCCTGGGTGCCAAGCAGCAGGGCGTGGGTGCCGGGGATGAAGTCGATCCCCGCCAGGTCATTGAACAGGAATCCCTCAGGATCGTAGAGCTCGTTCCAGCGGGTCGAGGCCACAAGCTGCGATTGGGCGGAGCCGTCGCGGTTGACGCCCCAGATCTCGGAGGGCAGGTCGACTCGGCCTCTGCGGGCAAAGACGATCCGTTGGCCGTCCGAGGAGATCACCACCTGATACACCCCGCCCATCGAGGTGATCTGCCGGGCAGGCGCCTCGCCCTCCAGCAGCCAGGCGTCGCCGCCGCTGGTATAGACCAGGCTCAGTTCGCCCTGAGTGTCGGCCGGCACGCTGCTGGACGACGGCGCCACTGCGGATTCCGTTGGTTGGCTGTCAGGGGATTCTCCCTCGGGGGCGACGATGGTGGCGGCGGCCAGGGTGGCGGACACCGCGGTCGCCAACTCCGCACCTTGGCCTGGGTCCGATCCTGGGAGTGCGCATGCCAGGGCGGTGAGGATCAAGCCGACCGCCGCCGCCCACAAGGCCCTGCGGGCGGAGTGCCGGGCTGGGAGCCCAGGGATCGGCGTTGCTGGCCGGTGTGGCCGTCGCCCGCTGCTCAGATACATGCGAGTCACTCCTAGGAAGGATCGCTAGGTGGCCTGCCGGTCCCGCCTTGCTCCGCCCGGAGCGGTGCCCCCAGGCGTCTGGAATGGCCGATCCGGCGGAGATGCCGCGAGGATTGTAGCGGGGTTACTCGGCAACGCGCCACCCAGCGCGGCCAGCGGCGGCGCCGGGCCGGCTCGGGTCCTGCAACTCAACGGTCGTAGTGGTAGAAGCCTCGGCCGGTCTTGCGCCCCAGGTAGCCGGCATCGACCATCTTGCGCAGCAGCGGCGCCGGGCGGTACTTATCCTCCCCCAGATCGCGCTGCAAGACTTCCATCACGAACAGCACGACGTCCAGCCCAACCAGATCGGCTAGAGTGAGCGGGCCCATGGGATGGTTCATGCCCAGGCGCATCACGGTATCGATGGCTTCCGCCGATCCGATGCCCTCCTGCAGCGCAAACACGGCCTCGTTGATCATCGGGCACAGGATCCGGTTGCTGATGAATCCCGGCGAGTCCTTGGCTTCAATCGGTTCCTTGCCCATTCGCCGTCCGACGTCCACGGCGACGTCGGTTGTGGCGTCGGAGGTGGCCAGGCCGCGGATGACCTCCAGCAATCGCATCAGCGGCACCGGGTTGAAGAAGTGCATGCCGACGACCTGCTCCGGGCGGCGGGTGGCGGCGCCGATCTTGGTCAGGGAAATCGAAGAGGTATTCGAGGCCAGAACCGCCGGGGCCGGCGCCAGCCGGTCGAGCTGGGCGAACAGCTCGAGCTTGAGGGCCGGGTTCTCGGTGGCGGCCTCGATCACCAGGTCGGCCTGGCGCACGGGCTCAAGATCGAGCGCCGTCTCAATCCGCTGGGCCGCCTGGAGTTGGTCTTGGTTGATCGCGCCCTTCTCGGCCAGCCGGGCAGCCGACCTGGCAATGGCGGTCTTGCCGGTCTCCAGGGCTTGCGGGACGACGTCGGTCATGACGACCGAATAGCCCGAAACGGCGGCGGCCTGGGCGATGCCGTTGCCCATCGTGCCGGCGCCGACGACAACGATCTGCAGAATCTCCATCGCTCCTCCTCAGGCCTCGAGTTCCACGGCCATGGCCACGGCTTCGCCGCCGCCCAGACACAGGGCTGCGATCCCGCGCCGCTGTCCCCGGTCCTGCAGCGCGTGCAGCAGGGTCGTCAGGATCCGGGCTCCCGAGGCTCCGATCGGGTGCCCGAGGGCGATGCCGCCGCCGCGCACGTTGACCTTCTCCCAATCCCAGCCCTGCTCCGCCAGGGCATACCCGTCCGCCAGCACCTGGGCGGCGAAGGCCTCGTTGAGCTCCACCAGGTCGACATCCGCCAGCCGCCAGCCGACGCGTTCCAGCAGGCGCGGGATCGCATGCGCCGGGGCGATGAACAGCTCCTTGGGCGGCACAGCCGCCTGGGCGTACCCGACGATCCGCGCCATCGGTGTCGTCCCCAGCTCCCGCGCCCTGTGGCGGCTGGCGATCACCAGCGCGGCCGCGCCGTCGTTGAGACCGGGAGAGTTGCCCGCCGTCACCCGCCCGTCAGGCTTGAAGGCCGGCTTGAGTGCCGCCAGGGCCTCGAGGGAGGTCTCACGGCGAGGGGTCTCGTCCTGGGCCACGACCGTGGCCGGCCCCTTCTTCGAAGGGATCTCGATCGGGATGATCTCGCGCTCAAACTCGCCGCGGTCGATAGCCGTGATGGCCTTCCGATGACTGGCCAGGGCCCACTCGTCCATCGCATCCCGGGAGACCTCGTAGGCGGAAGCAATGTGCTCAGCCGCCATGCCCATAGCCCAGTCCTCAAAGGGATCCCACAGTCCGTCATGCAGCAAGGCATCGACCAGCCGTTGATGGCCAAAGGCCAGGCCGCCCCGGCCTCGGATCAGGTGCGGGGCGTTGCTCATGCTCTCCATGCCGCCGGCAACGATCAAGTCGGCGTCCCCGGCGCGAATCGCTTGAGCCGCCAGCATACAGGTCTTCAGCCCGGAGCCGCAGACTTTGTTCAGGGCGGTTGCCCCCACCGTCGGTGGCAGGCCGGC
>JALHUE010000067.1 GCA_022866145.1 Anaerolineales bacterium
AGGATCTGGAGGAAGACGTAGCCCGCCGACATCCACAGCACGAAGGGCGCAAACGAGTCATAGAACGCCTGGGTGTAGAAGACGAAGGGCGTGCGCTGCAGGCTCACCTGATAGTGGCCGGTCCAGGCGCCGGTCCAGTTAGGCCCTGCATCCGGATGACACTGGCGGCAGGTGGTCAGCAGGTTGGCCGGGTTGACACGCGATGCCGGGTCCGTCGTCTTGAGGATGTCATGCACTCCATGGCAGTCCGTGCAGACAGCTCGATCGTGCCAGATGGTGGGCCAGATGGCCTTGTAGACCGATACGTCCACGCCGTGCCACGAGAGGGAGTACAGACTGTAGACATCGGCTGAGTGACCATAGCGGCCCATCAATTCGCGGTTGGCGTGGCAACCGGCGCACATCTCGGGCGTCTCGATGCGGAACAGCGCCGTGCGTGGATCCTGGATGTTGTGGACCCCGTGGCAGTCGGTGCACACTGGAACGTCGGGGTTGCCGTCGCGCAGCAGGGCGCTGCCGTGAACGCTCTTCGAGTAGGCCTGGAGGATCGACTCGTGGCACTGGCCGCAGGTCTGCGAAATGTGTGCCCGCGGCTCGGCCGGCGGCTGGACGTCATGGGCGCCGTGGCAGTCGGTGCAGATCGGGGCGTCGAGGTTCCCGGCTGTGGCGGCCTGGGCATGCATGCTGTCCTGGGTCAGGCTGTAGTTATCCGGGTGGCAGCGCTGGCACGCCTGGTAGTAGGAGCGGGACAGCTCCCGACGGGTGGCAAACGGGTTCGCCGGGTGGGGGTAGCCGGTCAGCTGCGGATGGCACGACTGGCACTCGATCCCTAGTTCTCCGTGCACCGAGGTGTGCAGGCTGTCCGCCGGGACGTTGAGGGACAAGGTCTCGCCGCTGGGGAGGGTCATCTTCAGCGTTGGGTCGTCGTGGCAGGCGAGGCACTCTGCCGCCGCCCGGGAGGGGGCGGGCGGAGCCACCGTAGTGGCCGGACGCTGGGCGAGAGCGATGCCGGCAACCGCCGCGCTGAGGGCCAGTGCCATCCCGATCCCAAGGCCGAGGCGCAGGAGGCGGGAAACGGTCCTAGGCCTGGCCATCTCGGGTCCCTCCTTGGGTCGGTCCTGGTGGCCGGTCCTCACCGCCCGGTGGCGGTGCGGCCGGAGGCTGGGCTGGCTCGGTGATCAAGCCGAACCTGCGCAGCACGAAGGACAGCCCCAGCATCAACGCCAGGGGAACCAGGCAACGAAGAAGGAACAAGAGGAGGACAATCAGCGGGTTGGCGCCGCTCTCCGCCAGCGGGAGGTCCAGCGCCCCCGGTCCAAGCCACAGCCTGAAGCTCATTGAAGTCTCTCCCCCGATCGTTCGAACCCGTGAGTGCTCACTTGGTCTGAGGCGGGTTGCTGAACAGCGGCAAGAACTTGGCCCCCAGAGTGAACACCAGCAGGGCATATCCGATTACCCCCAGCACGACCGCCCACTCGATCAGGGCGGGTTGATAGGGACTGGGGGTGATCAGGATGGGCGCACCGGGATTGTAGACCAGCGGCACCACCAGGCCGGAGACGGTCACGTTCCAGCGGTTGATCACGATTCCCAGAGCGGCCAGAGCTGCGCCAAGGACCAACAAACCCGGGCGGCGGTTGAAGCGGGGCGACAGGAAGATCACGACCGGTACAACGATCCCGAGCAGGATCTCACCCACCCAGAAGCCGAATGTGTAAGGCGTGAAATTCCCCAGGGTGCGGAAGCTTTCCTGGGCCAGGGGCGTGCCACCATAGTAGGTCACCACCGCCAGGTCCCAGAACTTGATGTAGGCGTACAGCAGCAGGCCCAAGCCGGAGAATCGGGCGATGGTGCGCAGGATGTCCATCGACACCGTCTTGCGGTTGAGCGACCAGGCGAGCACGATGGCGGCAGCCATGGTGACCGCCGGCCCGACCGAGACGGCCGAGATGATGAACATGATCGGCATGCTGGGCTTGAACCAGATCGGGCGGGCCTTGAGGATGCCGTAGGTGGCCCCCAGGGAGGATTGATGCAGCAGCGAGATGCCCAGGCCGATCACGGCCAGGGCTGGAGCGGCGCGGTGCAGGGTGTGGGCCAGGCGCCCGAAGGTGCGGTACTTGCGGAAGGTCTTCGAGTCGGCAATCACCGGCAAGAACTCGACGATCAGGATGATCAGGTAGAGCGTGATGCACCAGGTGATCTCCCACAGCACCGAGTGCACGTTCCAGTAGGCCCAGGGATGCCAGAAGCGATCGGGCCGTCCGATGTCCATCACCAGCGTCAGCAGGGCGGTGGTGTAGCCGATGAATCCCATGAAAATCGCCAGGCGGATGATCGGGCGGAAGCGGTTGACGCCCATCAGGTAGACGACGGCCGAGAGGGTGAAGGCGCCGGCGCCGAGGGCGATGGCCGAGAGGTCAATCGTGATCCACAGTCCCCAGGGTACGATGTTGGTCAGGTTGGTGAGCACCAGTCCCTGGGAGAACACGTTCACCGCTGCCACCAAGCCGATCAGCATCAGCACGCCGACGAAGGCCATCCACCCCAGGAATCCGGGGGTGATGAGCGGGCGGCGTTCCGAGGTCGCGGGGATGGCAGCCATGGGTTACAGTCCCTCCTTCGGCGGCACGTAGTAGACGCTGCTCTGGGTCCCGAGTTCGTCGCGCAATCGGAAGGTCGGGTTAGCGGCGATCGCCTGCGAGACGGGGCTCTCGGGGTCGTCAAGGTCGCCGAACACGCGGGCGCCAACCGGGCAGATGTTGACGCAGGCCGGCGTAGCTTCGGGGTGCACGCCGGGCGTCAGGTCGTTGGCCAGGCCGGCGTCGATGCGGTGCACGCAGAAGGTGCACTTCTCGACGACGCCGCGAGGGCGCCGCTCGACCTCAGGGATGCCCCAAGTGGGGACATAGGGGTTCTCGTCGGAACGGGCTTCCCAGTTGAACATGCGGGCGCCGTACGGGCAGGCGACCTGGCAGTAGCGGCAGCCAATGCAGCGGCCGTAGTCCATGACGACGATCCCGTCTCCTCGGACGTAAGTTGCGCGCACGGGGCAGACTTCCACACAAGGTGCCTCCTGGCAGTGCAGGCAGGGGCGCGTGGTGTAGAAGCGCCGGCCGGTCGAGGACACACTGGGCACCACCGTGTTCCAGGGCATATCGACGGCCACGTCGTTGGTGGCGGAGCAGGCGCGCTGACAGTATTCGCAGCCGATGCAGGTGTCGAGATTGATCAGCATCCCCCAGTGATGTTCGCCTCGGGAGCCTTCGACCTCGCCTTGTGTCCCCTCGAGCTGACTTTGCTTCAGGTTGGCGAAAGGCGTCAGCGGACCGGTGGTGACGGCGGTGGCGAAGACCGCGCCGCCGGCCGTCACCCCCGCCAGTGTCAACACGTCCCGCCGGGTCAGCTCCAGTTTGACCTTGGTCTTCTTCCTGCCCTTATCCTTCTCAGGCATCGGGTTCACCTTCTTCTTCAACCTCGACTAGCTTCAGGCGCTTGCTGACGATCCAGGCGCCTGTGCCGCCGACGACCAGGCCGATGATCGCCCCCTGAACCAGTCCGGCATACAGGTTGGAGGTGGAGCTGGCTTCGAGCTGCTGATTCTGGGCTTCGAGGTCGGTGACCTCGGCTTCGAGCTCGGCCGGCGTCTTGGGGTCCGGGGCCGAGGCGCCGCCGGTGAGGGCCACGATCGTGTCGCGGGTGTGGACCGTGTCCTGGTGGCAGTTGATGCAGGCCTCAGAGCCGACGGTGAAGGTATGGCCGGTGGGGATCAGGCCGCCGATCGGCGGCGCATCGGTGGGCGCGGTGTACATGTGGCAGTTGCTGCACTCCAACCCCGAGTTGGCGTGCGTGCTGTGGGCGAAGCCCTGTCCGGGATCGCTGTGGCAGTTGGTGCACAGCGCCGTCACGCTCTCGGCCTTGGGCTTCTGCGAGTGAGGATTGTGGCAAGACTGGCAGTCGAGTTCAACTGCGCCGTGCGGGCTGGCGCGCCATTCATCGGTGGTGGTCTTGTGACAGGTGGCGCACAGCTCGGCATCCGGGTTGAAGGGCATGGGCTTCTCCGGATGCCCGACGACGAACGGACCGTGGCACGACTCGCACGTCACGCCTTCGGCGGCGTACGAGTTACTGTCGGCGTCATAGCCGGTGGTGTGGCACTGCAGGCAGGCGAACTCCTTGCCTTTCTCCTCCCAGTTCTGCTGGAAGATCGGTGAAGAGAAGGCCTGGGCGTGGCGCGTGGTATCCCACTCGGCGTGCACGTCCGCGTGGCAGTTTGCGCAGAAGTCGGGCCCGGCATAGGTGGCCTCCGCCGGAGAAAGCGCGGCCGGCGCCTCGGCTCCCGGTGCCGTCGGCGTCGACGTCGGTTCCTGGGCGAAGGCCGGAGTGCCCGTCAGGCCCGCCGCCGCCCCGAACAGGGCGAAGCCGAGGAACAGGGCCAGGAACACGGCCGCTGGCTGGCGCAGGTGCAGGGCAGAAACAGGTCGATGCATCGATCACTCCCCTTCCCGTTCGGTGGCGGCCCAGCAGGCGGCCGTGGCCGGCGGAGAATTGCAGTCTGGGCGCGGTACGCCCGGCCCGGGCGGACCCTATGCCGCGTGGGTGGAATACCCCAAGGACGATTCTGGAGGACTCCGGCCATGTTGGTCAGTGGGAACCGTCCGCAGGCGCAATGACGTTCATCACCCATGCAGCCGGGCGAGCCAGGCGGTGGGGCTAGGGTGGGGCGGGCAGGAAGCCTCGGGTTGCGGGCTGGCGCAGCCTCGCCGGCTGCGCTTGGGTCTCATTCATCCTTAAGGCGCGTATGGCATGATGCGGACACTGGCCGGTGGGGCCGCCTACGGTGATAAAATGGACATCCTTGGTGCGGGACAATTCCTACCAGGAAGTCCCCCAGTGGAGGATCGTGAATGACGCAAGAGATGCAGCCGAGCCCGCGCACGGGATCGGGTGGACGAATCAAGTTCCTGATCGGCGGCCTGCTGATCGTGGCCGCCGTGGTCTACCTGATCGCCTCCTCGACCCAGGCGGCGGCCCAGTACTACCTGACCGTCGACGAACTGGCGCAGAAGGGCGATGCCGTCCGAGGGCGCGACCTCAAACTGGCCGGAGCCGTCGACGGCGACTCCATCACCTACGATCCGGAGACCCTGACCCTCGGGTTCACGATCGCCAATGTGCCGGGCGACATGGACGAGATCGAGCAGGGCGGCGGACTGGCAGAAGTGCTGCACCAGGCAGTCAGTGACCCGACGACGCGGCGACTGCAGGTGGTCTACGTCGGCCCCAAGCCCGATCTGCTGCGCCACGAAGCCCAGGCCATCGTCACCGGACGCCTCGGGGAGGATGGGGTCTTCTACGCCGATGAGCTTCTGCTGAAATGCCCCACCCGCTACGAAGGAGAGGTCCCGCTGCAGGCCGAGCAAAGCTGAGGCCCGCCTCGCTCTCGGCCATGCCAGGCGCGCGGTGGGGTGGGCCCGAGGCGCCTGTGGCCAGCCTCGATCCATCTTGACCGTCGAGGCCTTCGCTGCCGCCGGCTCGAGGTTGACCGTGCCGGCTTGGCGCGCCACAGGAGGCCCGGTCGTGGCGAGGGTGAGAGGATGAGGAGGCTAGGGTTCTGATGGCCCAGGTCGGTTACTCAATATTGCTGCTGTCGTTCGCGCTGGCGCTGTACGGCGCCGGCGCTGCGGCGTATGGCGCCTGGCGTGGGCGCCCGGCCTTCGTCGAAAGCGCCCGCCACGCAATGCTGCTCACCTTCCCGCTGCTGACGGCGGCCGCCCTGGCCCTGATCTACCTGCTGGTCAGCGGCAGCTTCCAGGTCGAGTATGTGGCCAGGGTGACCAGCCGGGCGATGCCGATCTACCTGCGGGTGACGGCCTTGTGGGGCGGCCAGGCGGGCTCGCTCCTGTTCTGGTCATGGCTCATGGCGGGCTTCGCCACGGCGGCTTCGGCCCGCAAGTGGGATCGCGACCGCGAGCTCTTGCCGTGGGTGATCCTGGTGACCATGGGCACGCTGGCGTTCTTCCTCAGCCTGGTGGTCTTCTTCGAGAACCCTTTCCTGCGCCTGTGGCAGACGGCCGGGGGCCAGCAGGTGACGGCGCTCTTCCAGCCGGGAGGCACGGCGGCGCTGGTGCCGCTCGATGGCAACGGCCTGAATCCGCTGCTGCGCCACCCGGGTATGATCATCCATCCGCCGATGCTCTATTTGGGTTTGGTCGCCTTTGTCATTCCCTATGCCTTCGCCATCGCTGCCTTGGTGACCCGTCGCTCGGACGATCGCTGGATCCGCATCACCCGGCGCTGGACACTGTTCGCCTGGCTGTTCCTGTCGCTGGGCCTGATCCTGGGCATGCGCTGGGCGTACGACGTCCTGGGCTGGGGTGGCTATTGGGGATGGGATCCGGTGGAGGTGGCGGCGCTGCTGCCGTGGTTGGTCGGGACGCCCTTCCTGCACTCGGTGATCGTCCAGGAAAAACGCGGCATGCTCAAGCAGTGGAACATGGTGTTGATCATCCTGACCTATTCCAGCGTGATCCTGGCGACCTTCCTGACGCGCTCTGGGGTGTTTTCGTCGGTGCACGCCTTCGCCCAATCGGCCATTGGACCGCTGTTCTTCAGCTTCATCGGATTGACCTTCGTCGGCTCGCTCGGTCTGCTGATCTCGCGCTGGAATGATCTGAAAAGCGAAAACCGATTGGATTCAATGTTCTCGCGCGAGGCGCTGTTCCTGCTGCAGAACCTGATCTTCATAGGTATCTACATCGTGTGCCTGTGGGGGATCCTGTTTCCGCTGATCTCCGAGCTGTTCACCGGCCAGAAGGTGACGGTCGGCCCGCCCTTCTACGAACGCGCCACCGGCCCGCTGTGGGCGATGCTGCTGCTTTTGATGGGGGTGGCACCGCTATCGGTCTACGGCCGGACCTCCTGGCAGCGGCTGGGGTGGGCGCTGTGGAAACCGGCGGCCGCCTCGCTGCTGCTGCTGGCGGCGCTGCTGATTGGCGGAATGCGAAACCCGGCGGCGCTCGTCGGCTGCTGGCTCGGTGGCCTGGTGCTGGCCGTGACGGCCTACGAGTTCTGGCGCGGCGCCCGGGCCCGCCACCAGCGCCACGGGGAAAACTACCTCGTGGCGCTCGGCCGCCTGGCGGGGCGCAATCGACGGCGCTACGGCGGGTACACCATTCACATCGGCGTTGTGCTGATGGCCCTCGGCATCATCGGGATCGAGATCTTCCAGACCGAGACCCAGGGCCAGCTGGCGCAGGGTGAGCAGCTCACGCTGGGCCGCTACGCCATCACCTACGATGGGCTGGCGCAGTTTGACACCCCGGACGACCGGAATGTGGCCCGGGCGGTGGTGTCGGTGTATCGCGACGGTGAGTTCCTGAAGGAGCTGTACCCTCGGCGCGACTTCTACTACGCCTCGCAGCAATCGATGACGATCCCCGGCGTGCGTTCGTCACTGGAAGACGATCTGTACATCCTATTGGTCGACTGGAAGCAAATCGCCCAGCAGGGCGCCACCTTCAAGATCTACCACAACCCGCTGGTCAACTTCGTCTGGCTGGGCGGGCTGGTGTTCATCTTCGGGACGCTGCTGGCGGCCTGGCCCGAGCGGGAGCTGGAAGCCTCACACCGGGCGGCACCCGCCCGAGCCGCCGTGGCCAGAGTGTAGGCGGGAGGCTTGGGCATGCGGCGTTGGTTGCTCCTGGGACTGAGCCTAGGGTTGATGGCACTGGCGCTGGCCCCCGCCGCGGCGGCGCAGGAAAACCCGCCGACAGACGATCAGGTCAACGCCATTGCCAAAGATCTGTACTGCCCGGTTTGCGAGAACGTCCCGCTCGATGTGTGTCCCACCCAGGCCTGCCAGCAGTGGCGCGACACGATCCGCGAGAAGCTGAGCGCCGGCTGGACAGAAGGACAGATCAAGCAGTACTTCGTCGACCAGTACGGCGGCCGGGTGCTGGCCACGCCGCCGGCGACGGGGCTGAACTGGCTAGTGTACCTTTTGCCGCCGCTGGCATTCGCCGCCGGCGCCTATCTGTTGCTGCGGGCGGTGCGCGGCTGGCGGGCGCCGGCCTCCACACCGGTCCCTTCGCCAGCCGAAACCTCGGCCAACGACGCCTATGTCGAACGGCTTGAGCAGGAGCTGCGGGAGCGCTCATGAGTATGAAGAAACGGCGAGGCCGAGATGGCTGAGACAACACCTGCCCCGGCTGAGGCACACGCACCTGGGCCGCGCCCCCGACGTTGGGGCGTGATTCTCGTCTGGGGGCTGGTACTTGGACTGTTGGGGATCCTCGGGCTGGGGTTGGTCCGCACGCAGCAGGGCCCGGTCGGCGTGGGCGCGGCGGTGCCCGATTTCATCCTGACGACGTTCAGCGGTGACACGATCGACATCCGCGACCTACGGGGACAGGTCGTGGTCGTCAACTTCTGGGCCTCCTGGTGCAAGCCGTGCGAGCAGGAAGCCGCTGCGCTGGAGCAGGCCTACCAGATGTACAAGGACCAGGATGTGGCCTTCCTGGGGGTGGATTACGTTGACACCGAACGCGAGGCGACCGCCTACCTGGACCGTTTTGGAATCACCTATCCGAACGGCCCGGATCTGGGCACGCGCATCTCGCAGGCCTTCCGCATTCGCGGCGTGCCTGAGACATACATCGTCGCCGCAGATGGCCGGCTGGCGGCCCTCAAGATCGGGCCCTACCTCTCGTTGGATGAGATCGTAAGCCAGATAGAGACTGCCCGCGCCGCCGGGTCGTCGGGCGGATAGCCCGGCCCCTGGCGGGGAGCGCTGGATGGAGTGGAATATGGAGATCGGAGGACTGCTGATCAGCCTGGCGATCCTGGTGCTGGTCGTGGCGTTCGTCGCCCGACCGCTGGTGGACCGCCAGGCGCAGCAGGGGAGTGCGCCCGACAGCGAGCTGTCGGCGCTGCAGGCCGAACGCGACCGGGTCTTGTCGCTCCTGCAGGACTTGGAGATGGACCTGGCGATGAGCAAGATTCCCGTGGAAGATTACCAGGCACAGCGGGCGCCGTTGGTAGCGCACGGGGCCGAGATCCTGCGCCAGATTGACGGGCGCATGCCCGGCGAGGCGGCCATGGCTGGAGAGGCCGCCAACCACGAAGACGCCCTCGAGCGCGAGATCGCCCGGCGCCGTTCGCCTTCGGGCAATCTCGTCGGCAACTGCCCTCGGTGTGGCAACGGGCTGCAGGCCGGGGATCGGTTCTGCGTCCGCTGCGGCACGCCTGTGCCGGTGGAGGCCTCGGCGTGAGCGGCAGGGGCTCGATCCTTCTGCTGCTGGCGTCCCTGGCCGTGGCGGGGTGCTCGCTGGCGGGGGACATTACGCCCCCGCCCGATCTGGCGACGGCCCAAGCGGCGCCGGCCGTGAGTCCCCCGCTGGTGCCCGAATCGGGGCAGCCTTTCTTACCGCCGCAGACAGCGCCCGATCTGACGTCGGGCAAGGCCCTGTATTCCGAGCGCTGCGCGCCCTGCCACGGCCCAACCGGGCTCGGCGATGGCCCGCAAGCAAGCGCATTGTCCGTTTCCCCAACCGCGCTGGGCTCTTTGGAGATCTCACAGGCGGCCACCGGCGCCGTCTGGTACGACGTCGTAACCCGCGGCCGAATCGAGCGCTTCATGCCGCCCTTCGTCAGCCTGAGCGACCAGCAGCGCTGGGACGTGGTTGCCTATGCCCTGGCCCTTGGCACCCCGGACCAGGCGCTGCAGGCTGGGGCGGCCGTCTATGACGAGCAGTGCGCCACATGCCACGGCGACCGCGGGCAGGGCGGTGAGGTCGGCCCGGCGCTGAATGAGCCAACCCAACTCGCCGAGCGGTCGCTGGCCCAAACGGTGCAGATCATCCAGCAGGGGCGCGGCCAGATGCCGCTCTTCGCCGGCGGGCTTTCGCAGCCGGAGCAGCAGGCGGTCGCGGCCTATGTCCGCAGTCTGAGTTTCGCCTCTGACGCCCGGGCGCAGGTCGACCCAACGCCGGAGACGCTGCCGACTCAGGCAACGGCCGCGCCGACCACTGCCCTGGCGACCGACGCCCCGGCAACCACTGCCGGAACGCCGTCGGGCAGTGCTGCCACGGCAGAGCCCGCCTTGCCCCTGCAAGCGGTGATCCAGGGCACCGTCCGCAACCTTTCGAGTTCGGGGAAGGTCCCGCCTGGCCTCAGCGTGACGCTCAAAGGTTTTGACGGCGAAGAAGAAGTCGTCTCCGAGCAGGCCCAGGTCGACGCCTCGGGTCGGTTCAGCTTCAAAGACATCGAGATCGTTCCCGGGCGGCTGTTCTTCGTTGTCGGAGAACATCTGGGTTTGACCTACGCCTCAGAGGTGGCCCATCTGCTGCCGGCGCAGGCCAGCCTGGATCTGCCGATCGTGATCTACGATTCGACCGAGAGCACGCAAGAGCTGGCGATCGAGCGTCTGCATACCCTCTTTGACTTCTCGATCGAGGGTTCGGTGCGGGTGATCGAGCTGTGGATCCTGTCCAACCAGGGAGATCAGACGATCGCCCCAGCCGAGGGGATTCAGGTCTCGCTCCCGGTGGACGCGACGGATGTGCAGTTCGAGGGTGGCGCCGTCGGTGAGCGCTTCGTGCTCACAGAGTCCGGCTTCGCCGACATGGAGCCGGTCAGCCCTGGCCAGGGGTCAGGCGAGCTGGTGTTCAGTTTCAGCCTGCCCTACGAACGGCGGCTGGAGTTTGCGCAGCCGGTGAACTACCCGGTGCAGGCCGTCATACTTCTCTCACCGGAGCCCGGCCCGAAGCTGCAGGCCGAGGGCCTGCAGGAGATGGGCGTGCGCGAGATCAGCACGGGCGTGATCCGAAGCTATGGCCTGGGGCCGGTGGCAGCCGGGGACGCCGTGCAGGTGACGCTCAGTGGCCGCCCGGCTGCCAGCACCGCCACGGGCTCGCTGCCGCCGAATCTGGGAATCGCAATCGGTCTGGCTGCTGTAGGGGTGGCGCTGATCGCCGCCGGGCTGCTGTGGTTTCGCCCGAAGCGCCAGCCAAAGGTGGAGGCAGAACCGCCGGCGGCGGCGGACCCGGAACGCGAGGGCCTGCTGCGGGCCATCGCCCGACTGGATGATGACTTCGAGGTCGGGCGCATCCCGGAGGCTGACTACCGGGAGCGGCGCGAGGCCCTCAAGCGCTCGCTGCTGGCTATTTCTGGGGAAGGTGACGGCGAAGCGGGATGATCGAAGTCCGCAAGTTGGTCAAGACCTTCGGCCTGAAGCCTGTGCTGCGCGGGCTGGATCTGAAGGTTCCGCCCGGCGAGTTTCTGGCCTTGCTCGGCCCCAACGGCGCCGGCAAGACGACCTTGCTGCGCATCCTGGCCTCGCTGGCGCGTCCGACTGCCGGCGTCGTGCGAATCGCCGGATACACGCTGCCGGGCCAGGCGTCCGCCGTGCGCCGCAGACTGGGCGTGGTGTCGCACCTGCCGCTGTTGTACGGGGACCTGAGCGCCGAGGAGAACCTGCGCTTCTACGCCCGCATGTATGACCTTCAGGATATCGAACGCCGGGTTTCCGAAGCCCTGGAGCTGGTCGGCCTGCGGCCGCGGCGGCGAGACCGGGTGCGCGAGTTCTCGCGCGGCATGCAGCAGCGGCTGGCAATCGGCCGGGCGATCTTGCATGAGCCCGAGGTGCTGCTGTTCGACGAGCCTTACACCGGCCTCGATCAAGAGGCGGCGCTGATGCTGGACGGCCTGCTGCGCCAGGTCGCCGATCGCGGCCGGACCGTGATCATGACCTCGCATGACCTGCTTCGTTCGGCGTCGCTGGCGACGCGGCTCGACATCCTGTCGCGCGGGGTGATCGCCCGTTCGCTGGATCCGGCCTCGATGGATGCCGGCGAGCTGGCGGGGCTGTACCAACAGGTGACCCATGGCTGAACCGGCCGGGCAACTGCTGGGCCCGCTGGAGGTCCGCCGCCGGCACCGGTTCGCCGGGTATGTGCGCGCCATCGGCGCCATCGTGTGGAAAGACCTGGCGGCCGAGTTGCACAGCCGGGAGCTGCTGGGGGCGATGCTGGTCTTCGCCCTGCTGGTGATCCTGATCTTCAACTTCGCCCTTGAGCTCGACCTGCGCACGCGGGCGACGATCACCTCCGGCGTCCTGTGGGTGACGTTCGCCTTTGCCGGCACACTTGGCCTGAACCGCTCGATGGCGGTCGAGAAGGACCGTGGCTGCCTGGATGGGCTGCTGCTGGCGCCCGTGGACCGCAGCGCCATCTACTTCGGCAAGTCGGCCGCCAACCTAATCTTCCTGCTGATCGTGGTGGCCGTGGTGCTGCCGCTGTACAGCTTGCTGTATAACGTCAACCTGCTCGTGCCCGGACTGATTGGCGTGATCGTGTTGGGGTGTCTGGGGTACATCGCAGTCGGCACGCTGCTGGCCTCGATGGCCGTCCAGGCGCGCACCCGGGATATCCTGCTGCCGATCCTGCTGTTTCCGGTCGTGCTGCCGGTGCTGGTGGCGGCGATCAAAGCCACCAACGGATTCCTGCAAGGGTTGGAGATGGCCGACATCCGACCCTGGCTGAACCTGCTGATCGTCTATGACGTGGTGTTCACCGCGGTCGCCTTCATGTTGTTCGATTTCGTCGTGGAAGAATGACCGAGGCTGAAGGGGCTACAGGCTGAGCACCCAAGGAGGAGAACCGATGGAAGCAACACCCAGAGGACTGAAGGTCCTGACCTGGATCACACTCGGGCTGTTTGCGCTGGCTAGTTACGCCGTGCTGGTCTACGCCCCGCGGGAAGCGGTGATGGGCGATGTGCAGCGCGTGTTCTACTTCCACGTCTCGGCCGGCTGGGTGGGGGCGCTGGCCTTCCTGGTGGCGGTGGTGGCCGGCATCGCCTACCTGATCACCAAGAACCGGCGCTGGGATACGATCGGCCTTTCGTCGATCGAGATCGGAATCGTCTTCACCTTCATCAACATCGTCACCGGATCAATCTGGGCCCGCCCGATCTGGAACACCTGGTGGACGTGGGACCCGCGCCTGGTGACGGCCACGGTCATGGAGCTGATCTACATCGCCTATATGATGCTGCGCCAGGGAATCGACGATCCCGACCGGCGGGCGCGCTTCGGCGCCGTGTACGCCATCCTCGGCTTCTTGAGCGTTCCGCTAACGTTTCTATCGATCCGCATCTTCCGCACGATTCACCCGGTGGTCATCGGGAGCAACGATCCGGGGGCGCAGGGCGCCTTCGACATGACGCCGCGCATGTTCCAGGCCTTCATGTTCAGCCTGGTCACCTTCACCTTCATCTATGTGACACTGTTGTGGTACCGCATCCGGCTGCAGCGCCAGGCCGACAAGATCGAAGCCATGAAGGCTGAGATCCTGGGCGGCTGAGCGCCCGCCGAGAGAGGAGGACGAGATGTTGCTGCAGAGTGGCCCGGCGGATACCTTCAGCTTCATGCTGATGGGGTTCGTGGTGATCTTCGGAACGATCGGACTGTATGTCCTCAGCCTGTACCTGCGCGCTCGCAATCTGCGCAAGGACGAAGCCGTGTTGACCGAGGTGCGGTCTTAAGAGGCTGGAGCCTGACCGCCTGCTCGACGAAGTGTTGACAGGTGTGGTGGTTGGGGCTTCGCTCCGGCCACCACACCTGCGGTTTCCTTCCCCCAGGAGGCCGCCCTTGCACCTCTCGGTGAGGCTCCAACAAGGGCCTGGTAGGTTTGATTGGCGGATCTTGGGGCTCAACCCCTTCTCGCCCGAGGCCCCTACAGGCTGGCGATGGCGTCTCGGATGCGCTCAAGCGCCTCGGCCAGGACCGACCGCGGGCAGGCGATGTTGATGCGCTCGAACCCCTCACCTTCCTCGCCGAAGATGTAGCCCTCGTCCAGATACACCTTGGCACGCTTGAGCATCAGGTGCTTGAGCTCCAGCTTGCCGAGCCCGAGCCGGCGGCAGTCAAGCCATACCAGGTAGGTCCCCTCGGGTTCGATGACCGAGATCTGCGGGATGTGCGTGGCGACATACTCGCGCAGGTAGGCGACATTGCCCTGGAGGTACTCCAGGACCTGAGTCAGCCAGTCTTCGCCCTGGTTGTAGGCGGCCTCGAGGGCGACGAGTCCGAAGGCTGTGATGTCGAAAACCCCATTCTTGTCGAGTGTACGCCGGAAGCGGGCGCGCAGGTCGGCGTCCGGAACGATGATGTTCGAGGTGTGCAGGCCGGCCAGATTGAAAGTCTTGCTGGGCGCGGTGCAGATGATGGCCTTCTCCGCCATTTCGCCGCCCAAGGCAGCGAAGGGGGTGAAGGTATGCCCGGGTAGGATCAGATCCCCGTGGATTTCGTCGGAGACGATCAGGATGTCGTGCTCGAGGCAGATCTCGGCGAAACGCTGCAGCTCCTGGCGGCTCCAGACGCGCGAGATCGGATTGTGCGGGCTGCACAGGATCGCCATCTTGACCCGCGGGTCGGCCGCCTTGCGCGCCAGGTCGTCGTAATCCATGCGATACCGCCCGCTTTCAAGGATCAACGGGTTGGTGACGGTGACGGCGCCGTTCTTGGCGATGGCGCTGAAGAACGGATAGTAGACCGGCGGCTGGATGAGCACGGCCTCACCCGGGTTGGTGAAGGCCTGGACGAGCATACAAAGCGCCGGGACGACTCCCGGTGAGAAGCAGATCCACTCCCGGGAGATCTCCCACCCCTGTCGCCGGCGCATCCATCCGATCAGCGCCTGATCGTAGGACTCCGTTGGGGCGGTGTAGCCATAGATGCCGTGCGCGGCGCGGGCCACAAGCGCCTCCACCACCGGCTTGGGGCAGGCGAAGTCCATGTCGGCGACCCACATCGGGAGGGTTCGGCCTTCGCCAAAGAACCGGTCGGTGTGCTCCCACTGCAGCAGGTCGCCTTCGGATTGGATGAACTCCCACTTGGCCGAATTCGTCCGGCGTCGGTCGATCTCTCGATCGAAGTCATAGCGCATCGATGCCTCCTGACTGGGGTGGAGGCTACACCTGCTTGATGGTCATCACAAGCGCATGCGGCTGAGCGGGACTGGCGGTTGGATGGGCCGGATCATGACCAAGGCAATTGACCCGAGCCCGATGGCCTGCAATGCTCGGTTTGCGGTGGGCCAATCGAGCTAGCGCTGCCGGCCGGTGTGGGTTGGAATGCGCGTCGGCCGCACGGTCGGCGGCGATTGGGCTGGGTCAGGCTTGATCGCCTTGTGTGGCTGCGGTGGGCGCTCGGCTTGTTTGCTCCACTACCGAAGACCATCGCTCAACCTGGCGACTCCCCGCTGTCCAGTTGCTCCAAAGTCCGGAAACCCTGGGGGTCCCGCTTTGAGGGCGCGAGGCGACTGGAGGCAGTGAAGGCCGAGGAGGGCCGAGGCACCTCCCCCAGTCACCGCCTGGGAGCTTGGCGGGCCAGGGTACGCAGAGTGAAAAGCAAAGTCGTGGACCAGGCGCTGACACAGGAAGGCGGTTTCCCTACTCAGCAATCGTGACCCAGAACTGGGATCGCGCTGTCACCTTCTGCCAAGGGGAGCCGCCTCCAATCACCGCCGGCTGCAGGCACAAGGTAGGAATCCTGGCCATTGCTGTGGGTGTTCGGGGTAATCGCCAGCAGGTCGCCTTCCTCCGACCACGCCACAGAAACGACATGTGAGCCATCGGGGAAACGGAACGCCTAGAGGACGCTGCCCTCTGAACTCGCGATCCCTAACCGGCCGTCGAAGGTGATGAAGGCGATCTTGTCGCCGGTCGGGGAACATGCGAAGGGCGCTGTCCCGCGAGGGAAGAACTGCGGCTTGGCGGGGCAAGTGGCAGGATCGTCCAGGCAGCCGGTGTCAAGGACGTAGATCCCGGGATCGGGCCGGAACTCCATCGCCCGGTAGATCAGGAGGCTCGCACCGTCAGGGGACCACTGGGGATCTGTGCATGCATTGTCCTCCGTTTCGCAATCGGCGACTACAGGGCTGCGAAGTGTTTCCATGTCGATCACATGAATGTTCAAGCCGCACGACACCGCCAGCATTGCGCCGTCGGGGGCCCAAGAGTGGAATGAACATCCCTTTCCAGAATCCAGACATTGGATCTCTTGAGTACCTGGGTCGAGGAGACCGATACTCGGATCCCCTGCGGGTCCATCGCCCTGCGCCTCGAAGGCGATCCTCTGATGATTGGGCGAGAGCTGGGGGCGGGCACAGCCGCCCGTGAAGGTACCACCCCCGGCGTCGCCCACTGGACAGCCGAGTGGCTCCCTACCTGTCGAAGCGGCCTCCAAGCCTGGGGGCGCGGGGCGGCCCACGTTCGCCAGCGCAAGACCGACGGACTCATGGCCGCCGGCCAAGCCAAGCGATCGACAGACCGGCAGCGAAGCTGCCTCTGGGCTCATTCAGGCAAGACCGTCGGCATCAAGGCATCCGGGCCGTCCATCCCGCTCCGTCGTGGCGGGCACTATCATCGGCGGCGCGGTGTTGGTCGTAGTCGTGCTGATCGGGATTGTGGCGCTGGTGCTGGCGCCGAGCCGCCAGAGCTCTGCCCCAGGCGCCTTCGCCACGTTGCCGCCAGTCTGGACCGACACTCCGGCGCCGACAGCGACTCCCACGCAGACACCCGCCCCCACGATGCCGCCGCCGACACCCGCGCCGCTAGCGCGACACGCCGCCTGTTGTACACTCCGTCACAAGATCGGCGCACTGAACGTTTCAATGGAAGACGCTCGTGTGGCGGCCTGCCCCTGGCAGGCATGGCAGCCGCCCCACGGCACCCACCGGGAGGTTCCCATGCCGCTCCGCCGCTTGCCGCTACTGGTCCTCTTCGTTAGCCTTGGCTTTCTGCTGGCCGGCTGCGCCGCAGTCCGAGCCTCGATCGACGACGCCGTAGCCCCCATCCCGAACCAGGTCGCCCCGATGTGCGCGCTCGGGAAGCCCTCCCCGCAAACCCCCAACAACTCATACAACCCGTATGAAGTGGCGGACGTCCGCTGGGAATACGGCCTGCCGTGCGAGCCGGATGGGTACCAGGTGGACGTCAGCACCTCGGAGGATTTCTCCGGCGAGGCGCTGGGCGGAACGACCGACGCCGACTCGCTGACCTGGATATTCGACACGCCGCAAGACGTCGCCGCACACTACTACTGGCGTGTGGCGGCGATCCGCGACGGCTACGTGGGGCCGTTCTCGGAAACGCGCGTCCTGCGGGCCGGACCGAAGTGTGTGGCGGGCGACGACTTCGGCATCCACCTGCAGTCGCCGGCCTCGAGCGCAGATGTGGAAACCCTCTACCCCACGTTCGACTGGGAAGTGTACGGCAACGGATGCATCGCCTACTTCGGAAGCATGATTTGGCTCTACCATGGGCCCGACGCACCGGTCGGGCTTTCGGGTCCAAACACGGGTCTTCTGCTGGGGCGCTCGGGCGGCTCGCCTTACACCTTGCGGGACATGTATGACGGAATGCGCCACTGGAGCG
>JALHUE010000068.1 GCA_022866145.1 Anaerolineales bacterium
CGGGCCGCTCACGCCCTTCTGAGCGGCCCCGCCATGTCCGAGTCCGAGAGGAGTTGGAAGATCAGCGCATCCGAGTTCCGTGTCAACGAGGAAATACGGGTTAGTGAAGTTCGGCTGATCGGCCCGGACGGCCAGAACCTGGGCGTCGTCCCGCTACGCGAAGCGCTCACCATTGCCCAGCAAGCCAACCTTGACCTGGTAGAGGTCGCCGCCAATCTCTCACCCCCGGTGTGCCGGGTGCTGGATTACGGCAAGTTCCTCTACGAGAAGGCCAAGAAAGAGCGCGAGGCCCGCAAGGCGCAGACCAAGATCGAGATCAAGGAAATCCGCCTGCGGCCGAAGACTTCCGATCACCATCGCGGATTCAAGACCCGCAACGCCCGTCGCTGGTTGACAGAGGGCAAGAAGGTCAGGGTCCGAATCCGCTTCCGCGGCCGAGAGATCACCTTTCCGGAAATTGCCCTCGAGGACCTCAGGGACATCGCGGCTGACCTTTCCGATGTGTCGGTCATCGAGCAGACTCCGGCCATGGAAGGCCGGACGATGCTGATGACCCTGGCGCCGGGTAAGCCGAAAGCTTAGCCGCCTGGGGACGCCAGCCGATGCAGCCCGCGCCGCAGACGAAGGCCGGCGGTCGCGTCAGAGCACAAGCCTCCATCCGGTAGGGGCAGGGAAACACTAAGAGCAAGGAGCAGGATCGTGCCGCGCAAAGCGACCAAGACCGGCAAGTACAAGATCAAGACGCACAAGGCGACCTCCAAGCGCTTCCGCCGAACCGCTGCAGGCAAGCTCATGCGCACCAAGGGCGGCAAGAGCCATCTGCGGCGCCGCAAATCAGCCCGCACCAAGGCCCTGCTGGGCGAGATGATCGCGGTCAAGGGGCGCTCCTACAGGAAGCGCGTGGCGCGCCTGGCCCCCACCCTGTCCAAGTAAGTCCCGAGGCAAGCACGAACGGGACATCGAGATCGAGGCGCGCGGCCGTTGAGTGCATCCAACAGGCAGGGTGATCATTCCCTGCCGGCGCTCAGGGGACCGCAGGAGAGAAGAACGTGGCTCGTGTGAAAGGCGGGATTGTCACCCGCCGTCGGCACAAGAAGGTTCTCCGCATGACCAGGGGCATGTACGGCTCTCGTCACCTGCTCTTCCGCCGCGCCAACGAGGCGATGATGAAGAGCCTGTGGTACGCCTACCGTGATCGCCGTACCCGCAAACGCGATCTGCGGCGCCTGTGGATCGCCCGGATCAACGCCGCCGCCAGGCTGCGAGGAACGACCTACAGCCGCCTGATTCACGACCTGAAGGCAGCCGACATCCGGATTAACCGCAAGATGCTGGCCGACCTGGCCGTGCGCGATCCGGCTACCTTCGCCGCAGTCGTCTCGGCTGCCCAGCCCTGATCCTGCCCGACCGAACCCGTGATGCCACCCCGCCACCGCCGCGGGGCGGCTTCGCGCCGGGAGCACCCCTTCCGTCCGGACTTGATACAATCCTCCTGCCGGCTGGCCAGTGCTGGAGTGAGGCGTGTCCCGCTTGGTAGCCCATCTTGATCTTCCCACTGGACAGCGACTCGAGCTGCGCCAGGGCGATCTCACGCTGGAGTCAGTAGATGCCATCGTCAACGCCGCCAACGCCGGGTTGCAGCATGGGGGTGGGCTGGCCGGCGCCCTTGCCCGCAGGGGCGGACCCATCGTGCAGCTGCAAAGCGATCGATGGCTGGCGGAGAATGGCCCGATCGACCATGAGCGCCCCGCGGTCACCGGCGCAGGCAACCTGCCCTGCCGCTTCTTGATCCATGCCGTCGGCCCCGTTTGGGGTGAGGGCAATGAGGAGGTCCAGCTGGAAGCCGCGGTCCGAACCGCCCTGGAGACTGCCGACCGCCTGGGCGCGGCCAGCGTCGCCCTCCCGGCCATTTCGACCGGAATTTTCGGCTTCCCGGCCGAGCGCGCCGCCCCCGTGCTTCTGAAGCAAGCCGAGCGCACCTTGCAGGCTCATGCCGACAGTCACTTGCGAGAAGTCCGGGTCGTGCTGCTGGATTCGTCGACCCTCCAGAGCTTCCTGACCGCCTGGCGCCAACGCTGGCCGCTGGAAGACGGGTCAGCATGATCACCTCCGCCAGCAATCCGCGCGTCAAATGGGTCAGAGGTCTGCAGACACGCCGCAGCAGCCGATCGGGCGAAGCGGCCTACGTCGTAGAGGGCGAGCGCATGGCCCGCGAGGTCCTGGCCTCTGGCAAACCCGCATCGTTTGTCTTCTACACCGAGCACCTCGACGCCCGCGGCCGCGGGTTGGTGAACAGCCTTCAGCGAATCGGCGCCGCTGCCGAGCCGGTCAGCGACGCGGCAATGGCAGCCATGTCGGCCACCGAGTCGCCCCCGGGTTTGCTGCTGGTGCTGCCCATCCCCGAGGCCCAAGTCCAGAAACCGCTCACCCTGGCGGTGGTTGCCGACCGCCTTGCGAACCCCGGCAACCTGGGGACCCTGATGCGCACCTGCCGGGCCGCAGGCGTTCAGGCGCTGTTCCTGAGTGAGGGCACGGTCGATGCCTACAATCCCAAAGTCGTACGTGGTGCCATGGGTGCTCACCTGCACCTTCCGATCGTCAGGTTGAGCGATGAGGCGACCCTGCGCCAGCTGGACGGGGTGCCGCTATGGCTGGCCGAGGCCCGGCAGGGGGCAGTCTACCATCAGGTCGACTGGCGAGCTCCGGTGGCGCTGGTGATCGGGAGCGAGGCCACCGGCACCAGCGACGCTTTCCGAGAGTCCGCTCAGGGCACGGTGCACATTCCCCTTAGCTCCGGTTCCGAGTCGCTCAACGCCGCGGTCGCCGCCGCAGTCATCCTTTTCGAGATCGCCCGCCAGAGAGGCCCGACATGAACATCCGATCGATCACAGCCTTCGTCGCACCCGGCTGGCCGGTCGATCCGCGACGTATCGAAGAGGCCAGCACCTGCTTGAACAGCACCCGCCAGGCGTTGCAGCAGGCGGGCTACCCCGTTCAAACCCTGCGCCTGGCCACGCCGCCACCGGCCGAACTGGAGCGTCCGGTGCCGCCGGCGGATCGCGCCGAGCTGGCGCGGCAGCTGGAGGCCCAGGCCTTCGTGTATGGAATCGACTACGTAGCAATCGGCCCGGCGCTGCCCAAAGAGGTCGGGGGCTTTGCCGCCATCCCCGACATCCTGGCGTCCACGGAGACGGTCTTTACTTCCGGCCTGTACGCTGACTCAGAGATCGGGGTCTCCCTGCCGGCCGCCCGGGCCTGCGCCGAAGTGATTGACCGCAACTCGCGGCTGTCGTCGGACGGTTTCGCCAATCTGCGATTTGCCGCCCTGGCCAACGTGCCGGCCGGGACACCGTTCTTTCCCGCCGCCTATCATGACGGCGGATCTCCGGCGCTGGCCATTGCCACCGAGGCCGCAGAACTCGCCGTCGACGCCTTCCGCGAGGTGTCGTCCCCTGGAACCGCACGGCGCCGACTGGTGGGCATGATCGAGGCCCATGCCGCCGCCATCACCCGCCTTACCCAGCCGATCGCCTCGGAGCACGAAACCCGCTGGCTTGGCATCGACTTCTCGCTGGCTCCCTACCCCGAGCATCATCGCTCACTGGGCACTGCCCTCGAAGCTCTGGGCGTGCCAGCAGTCGGGCTGGCCGGAACCATCGCGGCCGCCGCCTTCCTGGCCGATTGCCTGGACCACGCCCAATTCAAGCGCACAGGGTTCTGCGGCCTGTTCCTACCGGTGCTCGAAGACGCCACCCTGGCCGCCCGGGCCGCCGAAGGCCACCTTTCCATCGAGGACTTGCTGCTGCTCTCGACGGTTTGTGGCACCGGCCTGGACACGCTGCCTCTGCCCGGCGACACCAG
>JALHUE010000069.1 GCA_022866145.1 Anaerolineales bacterium
CGCAGGCTCTGGGGTGTGACCTCCAGCAGCTCGTCGTTGCCCAGGTACTCGATCGCCTCGTCCAGGCTCATGGCCCGCGGCGGCGAGAGCCGCTCGTCGATCTCGCGGTTCGACGAGCGCACGTTGGTCACATGCTTCTTCTTGCACACGTTGACCACCAGGTCGCCCGGCCGCGGCTGCTCGCCGACGACCATGCCCTCGTAGACCTCGACCCCTGGGCCGACGAACAGGGTTCCCCGCTCCTCGGCTTGCTTCAGCCCGTAGGTCGAGGTGACCCCCGCCTCCCAGGCCACGAGCGACCCGTTGCTGCGCCCGGTGAGGCCTCCCGCCATCGGCAGGTAGTCGTAGAACAGGCTGTGCAGGAAGCCGGCGCCTCGGGTGGCAGTCATGAACTGGTAGCGGAAGCCCAGCAGGCCTCGCGTCGGCACCAGGTAACGCAGCCGCACCGACTCGCCGTCGTTGTCTTGCATGTCCAGCATTTGGCCGCGGCGGCTGCCGAGCATCTCGACCACCGTCCCCAGCACCTCGGAGGCGGCCTCGATGTACACCTCTTCGAACGGCTCCAGCGTCGTGCCGCTCACCTGACGCAAGATGACCTCCGGCCGCGAGACCTGGAACTCGTACCCCTCACGGCGGATGGTCTCAATCAGGATTGCCAGTTGCAGCTCGCCCCGGCCGGAGACGACGAAGCGGTCGGCCGAGTCGGTCTCCTCGACCCGCAGCGAGACGTTGGTGCGCAGCTCGTTGAACAGCCGCTCGCGCAGCTTGCGCGACGTTCCCCAGCGGCCCTCGCGCCCGGCGAAGGACGAGGTGTTGACGGCGAAAGTCATGCGCACCGTCGGCGCCTCGACCCGGATCACCGGTAGCGCCACCGGGTTCTCGGCATCGGCCAGGGTCTCGCCGATGGCCACCTCCTCCAGCCCGGCCACGACCACGATCTCACCCGCCTGCGCCTCTTCGATCTCGAGCCGCTCCAGGCCTTGATGCACGTACAGGTAGCGGGCTGAAGTCAGCTGCGGTTCGCCGCTGTGCGGGATGCGGACGATCGGCATCCCGGCCCGCAGGCGGCCGGCGTGGATCCGGCCCGAGGCCGTTGACCCACGGTACGAGTCGTAGCCTAGCGTCGTCACCAACAGCTGGAACGGGGCCTCGAGATCGACCCGCGGGGCAGGGATGTGGCGCAAGATGGCCTCGAACAGCGGCCGCAGGTCCGGCCCCAGCTCGGCTGTCCACCCGGCCTGGCCGGTGACGGCGTTGGCATACACCACCGGGAAGTCGGCCTGGGCCTCGGTCGCGCCCAGGGCGATGAACAGGTCGAAGGTGGCATTGAGCGCCCATTCGGGATCGGCGCCGCGGCGGTCGACCTTGTTGATCACAACCACCGCCTGATGGTTGAGTTCCAGCGCCTTCTTGAGGACGAAGCGCGTCTGCGGCATCGGGCCTTCGGCGGCGTCGACCAGCAACAGTACGCCGTCGACCATATTCAGCACCCGCTCGACCTCGCCGCCGAAGTCGGCATGGCCGGGGGTGTCGACGATGTTGATCTTGACCGGCATCCCGGTTTGGGGATCAGTCAGGGTGATGGCCGTGTTCTTGGCCAGAATCGTAATGCCGCGCTCGCGCTCGAGTTCGTTCGAGTCCATCACCCGCTCGGCCACCTGCTGGTTGTCGCGGAACACTTGCGCCTGGCGCAGCATGCCGTCGACCAGCGTCGTCTTGCCGTGGTCGACGTGGGCGATGATGGCGATATTGCGCAGCTCGTTGCGCTCGGTGAGCATGTCCTGACTGCCTTCTACGCACAACAAACGACCCCGGCCAAGTTGCTCCGAGGTCGGTTCGGTGCGTCATTCGATGATATCAGACAGCCGCCGTCTTGGGAAGGGGGTGTTGCCGTCAGGCAGGATCAGGCGTTGTCCGCCGATAACTGCCAGCGGGCGGGACACGCTCCCAATTCCCGCTGGTCTCGCAGGGCGATGGGATTTTCGGGGCAACCTACCGGAATTCGTCGCCCTGGAGGACCTCGAAACTGCTGCCGCAGGGGCACAAGTCGCCTCGATTTCTGGGGCTGGACAAGGGGGAGAAGATGCGGTAAACTCATCGACTGTGATCGGGGAACGTAGATCCCGATCCGAACTTCTCTATGATTGGCAGCATAGGGCTGCCAGTTTCTTTTTGATGATGGGCTGAGGGTGCGACTTGGCTCAACACAGCCAAGGAGTATTCTCTGTGAGTTTCGAACGTTTTGCGTTAGATGCGCGTCTGCGCGACGGCATCCAAGCGGCGGGCTATACGACGCCGACCCCCATTCAAGACCAAGCCATCCCGCCCGTCCTGGCCGGCCGTGACCTGATCGGCATCGCCCAGACCGGAACGGGAAAGACGGCGGCCTTCATGCTGCCCATCCTGCAGCGCCTGGTCACTCACCCCGGCCGCGGTGTGCGGGCGCTGATCCTTGCCCCCACCCGCGAACTGGCCGAGCAGATCCATCAGGCCACTCGCCAGTTTGGAAAGCGCACCGGCGTTCGCAGCCTGGCGATCTATGGCGGCGTGGGCAAGAAGGCGCAGGTAGATGGGCTGCGCCGCGGCGCCGATGTCGTCGTCGCCTGTCCTGGAAGGTTGCTCGACCTGGCCGGCGAGCGCAGTATCGACCTGTCGCGGGTCGAAGTCCTGGTGCTGGACGAGGCCGACCGCATGTGCGACATGGGGTTCCTGCCGGACATCCAGCGTATCCTCAAGCTGCTGCCGGCTCGGCGCCAGACGCTGTTCTTCGCGGCCACTATGCCCGACGACATCCGCCGGCTGGCGGACAGCATCCTGCGGGATCCGGTGGCGGTCCAGGTCGGCGTGATCGCTCCGCCCAAGACGGTGTCCCACGCCCTGTATCCGGTCGAGGGGGGCCTGAAGAAGTCCCTGCTTCTGGCGGTGTTGGAGCGCAGGGCCACCGGGCGGGCGCTGATCTTCACCCGCACCAAGCATCGGGCGCGCTCTTTGGCCCGCGACCTGGACAAGCAAGGCTACCGGGTCGAGGCCCTGCAGGGCAACATGACCCAGAACCGCCGCCAGGACGCGATCGATGGTTTCCGGGGCAACAAGTACGACATCCTGGTCGCCACCGATGTCGCCTCGCGCGGCATCGATGTGGCGGACATCGCTCACGTGATCAATTACGACATGCCGGACACAGTCGATGCCTACACCCACCGCGTCGGCCGCACCGGGCGGATGGAGCATACCGGCGAGGCGCTGACCCTGGCCCAGCCGGAGGACGAACCCATCGTGCGCCAGATCGAAAAGGTGCTGGGCGAGCCGCTTGTACGGCGCCGCCTGGCGGACTTCAACTACGGTGGCTTCAACCCCGAAAGCATTCCCAAGGGCGGTGGCAACGGTAATGGCAACGGGAAGGCCAGCCCGGGCCGATCGAACGGAAACGGGCGCCGGCCCAGCATTGCCGCCCCCAGGCGCAACGACGCCAGCCGAGGCCGAACGCACCGCTAACCCAATCGACCCCACAACCCGATAGCCCATCCCCTGTGCCCCGTTCTCGGGTGCAGGGGATAGTTGTTTCCGGGCGAGATCGAGGTCGTCTTTGGCACCGCCGGGACCTGCGCAAGGCCAGAGCCCAAGGCCCGGCATGGCCGCGCCCGCGGGGTTGATCGGACCGTCTAGCATTCCTTCCGGGGAGCCCCGACCGATCGATGATGGGCTCCGCCAGCAAGTTCGACGTCGGACCGCCGGCGGCGGAGGCCGGACCGGTGTAGCGGCTCGACTTCCGTCCCGCACGGATAGACCGCAGCTAACGACCTGGGATCACAACCGATTGGCTGGTGAGTTCTACACGCCAGCGGGCCTTTGAGCTTCTCTCCGTCCGGTCCCCATGAGATCTATCCCGAGCCACGATTTGCCGACTTTCGCGGCAGGCACCCCGAGCTGTGCTGGGTTGGGATCGGATCCTACTCCCGCCGATAGGGCTTGAGCAGCGCCGCCGGGTAGGCCGCATTCCGGCCCGCCAGGGCCAGGCCGGCGATGGTCGTCAGGTAGGGCAACGCCAGGAAGAACTCGTAGGGCAGATCCAGGCCGGTGGTCTGCAGCCGCAGTTGCAGCGCGAAAACGCCGCCAAACAGCAGTGCGCCCCACAGCACCTTCACCGGGTCCCAATTCCCGAAGACGATCAGTGCGATGCACACCCAGCCCCGCCCCGCAATGATGCCGAAACTGAATGCGCCCAGTTGGGCCAGCGAGAGAAACGAACCGGCCGCGCCCATCAGGCCTCCGGCAATGGCCAGCGAGAGGTACCGCACCAGGAACACGTTCACGCCGGCCGCGTCCGCTGCTTCCGGATTCTCTCCCACGGCGCGCACCTGCAGCCCGAAGTTGGTTCGATACAACACCCACCAGGCGACGGGGACGAGCAGGACCGCCAGGTAGGTCATCAGGTACTGTTCGAAGATGGGCCCAAGGATCGGAAGCTCGCCGAAGGGTGAGATCTTGCCGAAAGGCTGGATTGCCGGGAGCACCTGGCGCTCGCCATAGATCAGCCGGAAGGCGAAGAGCGACAACCCGGTAAGCAGCAGCGTGATCCCCAGCCCCGAGACGTGCTGGTTGGCGCCCAGTCGCACGGCGAGCAGGCTCATGAGCAGGCCGGAGGCAATGCCGGCCACGATCGCCGCCAGCACACCCAGCCAGAGCGAGCCGCTGGCCTCGGCCACTACAAACCCAACGAAGGCGCCGAAGAACATGGTCCCTTCGATCCCCAGGTTGAGGATGCCGGCCCGCTCGGAGAACAGCTCTCCGAGTGTCCCCAGGATCAGAGGCGTTGCGACCCGCAAGGCGGCAGCCACCAGACCGATCAGGAAGACTTCCATCAGAATGCTCCGGCTCCTGCCTCTACCATTGGTGATCCCTCACCTGCGCAGCGCAAGCCTCTCACCTGCTCTCGTTCCGATGTCGCCGGCCTCGGCGAACACGCCTACCGAGCATCGTCTCGCACTCCAATCCCGGGAGCCCGGCCTGCACTCGAGCCTCGCCCCGCACGCACGACTCGAATCCGGTAGTTCAGGAGAAGGAACATCCCCAGGGTCACCAGAAGCAAAGTCGCCTGGACCACGTCGCCAAGGAAGGCGGGCACTCCCAGCGCTCGACTCACCGTCTGGGCGCCGGTGCCAATCAGGCCGATGAAGAGCGCCGCCATTGCCACCCCCAAAGGATGCAGCGCCCCCAGGGTGGCCACGATGATTCCGGTGTAGCCGAAGCCCGGTGAAATCGCGTCGATCAGGTGAAAATGAATCCCTGCCACCTCGCCCACGCCGGCTAACCCGGCGATTCCGCCGCTGGCGAGAGCGGCGACAAGTACCGTCCGATCGACATCCACGCCGGCAAAGCGAGCAGCCTCGCGGCCCATGCCGGTAGCGCGCATGCGCAATCCCAGCGTGGTGCGCGATAGCAGGTACCAGAGCAGGGCAATGACCGCCATGGCCACGATGAACCCCAGGTGCAGCCGAGAACGCGGCAGGAGCTTCGGCAGAACCGTACTGGGTTCAATCTGCGGGGACTGGGGCCAACCCGAGATCGGGTCCCGCCAGGGTCCGTTCAGGATGAAGCTGACAAGGAAGAGCATGACGGAGTTCAGGAGCAGGGTGGTGACGACCTCGTCAATTGCGAGCTTCACCCGAAGCAGGGCCGGCACCAGCGCCCACAGCATTCCGGCCAGGAACCCTCCCAGGAGCATCAGGGGCAGCGCCAAGATCGGAGGCAAGCCTCCCAGCACCATCCCCAGACCTGCGGCCGCAATCGCCCCGGCATACAGCTGGCCCTCTACACCAATATTCCAGTAGCCGGCTGAGAAGGCGAAGGTGACCGCCGCCCCCGTGAGGAGTAGGGGCGTGGACTTCACCAGCACCTCGATGGCGCTGACCCGGGTCGAAAGCGGGGCTATCAGGAAGTAGTAATAGGCCTCCAGCGGGCTGGCCTTGGCCCAAACCACCAGAACGGCGGTGAGAACGAAGGTGACCACCACCGCCGCCAGCGGGATGGCCAACCGCATCCACACGGGAGCCGGGGCGCGCTCAATGCGAATCGGCATCGGTTCCCTTGGTGGCGCCCGACATCCACAGCCCGAGTTGCTCCAGCTGGGCTTCGGAACCGGCCACTTCCCCCACGATGCGCCCCTCGTAGATCACCGCGATCCGGTCGGAGAGCGCCAGCACTTCGTCGAGATCCTCCGAGAGCAGGAGCACCGCTGCGCCTCGGTCGCGCTGCTCGAGGAGTTTGCTGCGAACGTACTCGGTCGCTCCCACATCAAGGCCGTGGGTGGGTTGCGAGGCGATGACCACGCGGGGGTTGCGTGAGAGGGCGCGCGCAAGCACCACCTTCTGCATGTTGCCGCCGGAGAGCGTCCGGGCGCGGTCGTTGGGGGAAGCCTTGATCTGGTACTCGGCGATCAACTCCTCGGCCCGCCGTCGGATTCGTCGGCGATCGAGGTTCCCCGCCCTTGAGAAATCTCCGAGATGTTCCAGCGCCAGGTTCTCCGCTACGCTCAGATCGGCCACCAGTCCTTCGCTCCGCTCCTCGGGGATCCGCCCCACGCCGGCGGCCGACATCCGATTGGGAGAAGCGCCGGTGAGGTCCTCTCCCGACACGCTCACCTCTCCCTGGCTGGGCTTGAGAGTGCCGCATAGCACGCGTGCCAGTTCTGCCTGCCCGTTGCCCGAGACCCCGGCCACGCCCACGATCTCGCCCGCCCCCACCTCCAGCGAGACTCCGCGCAGGGCCGCCATCCCTTCTCGGTCGAGGGCGGCAAGGTCGCGGATCCGCAGCAGCATCTGGCCGCGTGGCCGCTCGGACTGCCGCCTCACGCCGAAGGTCTCGCGGCCCACCATCATGCGCGCCAGTTGCGGCTGGGTGGTCGCCGATTTGTGGACCGTGCCCACCACGTGGCCGTCCCGCAGGACGGTGATCCGATGGCAGACCGTCATCACTTCGCGCAGCTTGTGGCTGATGAAGATGATCGACAGCCCCTCGCGGCACAGACGCTCGAGCGTCTCGAACAGGGAGTCGACCTCCTGCGGAACGAGAACCGAGGTCGGCTCGTCAAGGATGAGCACCCGCGCTTCCCGGTAGAGCGCCTTCAGAATCTCCACACGCTGGCGCTCACCCGCAGCCAAATGCCGCACCAGCGCCTTGGGTTTCACTTCCAGGCCGAATCGCTCGGCGGCCTCGGCCACGCGTCGCTCGGCTTCCCCAGGCCTTACCCGGAACCCGGTGGCGTGCCCGAGCACTACGTTTTCCGCCACGCTCAGCGGAGGCACGAGCGTGAAGTGCTGCGTGACCATCCCGATTCCCAGGCGGATGGCGTCATGCGGTGACTGGATGCGTTCTGGTTGACCTCGGACGCGGATTGCTCCCGCGTCGGCATGGTACAGGCCGTAGAGGATGCGCATCAAGGTGGTCTTGCCGGCGCCGTTTTCTCCCAGCAGGGCGTGGACTTCGCCCTGCTCCAGATCGAAATCGACGCGGTCGTTGGCCACCACGGGGCCGAATCGCTTGGTGATGCCCTGCATCTCGACAGCTAACACACAGGTATCCTCGAAGGGCGGCAAGACTTGCAGGTGCGAGCAGGCGCTCGCACCTGCAAGCTCTTCGGCCGGCGGCAGGTCAGTTCACTGCGGCCGGTTGTTTCTCATCGATATCTACGCGGAAGAGGCCGTCCTTGATGGCCTGTGCCTTATCCTTGACCATCTGCAGCAGATCCGCGGGCAGTTTGCTCTCGGTGCCGTGGAACGGAGCCAGACTTGCGCCGCCCTTACCGACCATGCTGAAGTCCTTCAGGTCCTGGGCCGTGTAGGCCCCGCTTTGCACCTGGTTGATGACGTAGGCCACGGTCGGATCCATGTTCCAGACCGGGCCGCTCACCACGAAGTCGGGGGCGAGTGAGTTCTGATCGCTCATATTCCCAAAGGCGAACAGCCCGTTCTCCTTGGCCGCCTCGATCACGCCAAAGCGCTCGGCATACAGCACGTCCGCCCCGGCGTCGATCTGGGCCAATGCCGCTTCCTTGGCGGCCGCCGGATCGAACCAGCTGTTGATGAAGCTCACCAGGACCTTGGCCTCGGGATTCACTTCCTTGGCGCCGGCGGTGAAGGCATTGATCAGCCGGTTCACTTCTGGGACTGGAAGCCCGCCGACCACGCCGATCTTGCCCGTCTTGGTCAGCCCTCCGGCCAGCATGCCGCTGAGGTATGCCGGCTCATGGATCCAGTTGTCAAAAACCGACGTGTTGGGATCTGTCGGCCCCAGACCCGAGCCGAACACGAAAGCGATCTCCGGATACTCCGCGGCGACGCGGCGTACCGCCTCCTCATTGCCAAAGGCGTCGCCGAAGATGATATCCGGCTTCAACTGCTCGGCGGTCTCGCGCAAGACGCGCTCCATATCGCCGGAGTAGCCGATGTTCTCGGTGTAGCTGTAGTCGATCTGTCCCGCATCCATGGCCTTGTTCAGGGCGGCATGGATGACGCCATCCCACGGCTCCTCGATCGGGGTGGCGAAAGCGCCAAAGACGACCAGCGGCTTCGGCGCCTCAGGGGCCTGGGTGGCGGCCTGCACTAGGGCCTCAACGATCACGGTTTGAACAATGGTTTGAGGGGTGGGGATTGCGGCCGGAGCGCAGGCCGCCAACGCCCCCGCGATCAAAACGCTTGCCATCAGAACGGAAACCACGCGCAGCTTAGTCACAGGTGGACCTCCCTTTCAAGCGAATGTCTGCATGGAACAACGACGAGCGAACCCTACTCTCCAGCCTGCCTCCTTCCTGCGTGATCCATCTCCCAAGAGGCTGATGAAGAAGCCCTCCTGCTTGAGAGGAATTGGCATGTGGGGTAATTGGGGCGAAGCCCCAACCACCCCCTATGCGGTTTTCATCTCTGAGAAGGGCATTTTCCATCACCCTGCCAAGCCGTGGATCAAACTTGCCCGATGTCCTCCAGCCAAAGCTGGGGGTTCTGGCGAATGAACTGGCGCATGAGCTCCTTGCACTCGTCCAGGTCCAGGTTGAGAACCTGAACTCCATGGGCTTCCATCAACTCGGCCCCACCCTGCAAGCTCTCAGATTCTCCTGCAACCACCTGGCGGATGCCGAACTGCACCACGGCCCCCGAACACAGGTAACAGGGCATGAGGGTGGAATATAGCGTCGTCTCTCGATAGGTGCCAATCCGCCCGGCGCTTCGCAGGCAGTCGATTTCGGCGTGCAGAATCGGGTCGGCCTGCTGCACGCGTTGGTTGTGGCCGCGTCCGATGATCTTCCCTTGGCGCACCAGAACCGCCCCGATCGGGATGCCGCCCTCGCGCAACCCCCGGCGGGCCTCCTCAAGTGCAGCCTCCATGAACGGGTCCATCTCCCTTAGCCACCCCGGGCGAGCAAGGCTGAGCGAACCGAGCGCCGGTCGGCGGGAAGCGAGGTGATGCGCACGCCGACCGCATCATAGATCGCATTGAGGATCGCAGGAGCCGTTGCCAGCGAGGGCGCTTCGGCAAACCCCTTGGCGCCCTGTGGACCAAATGGGTGGGGCACTTCCAACAGGATGGAGACGATCTCCGGCGTCTGCGCCGCCGTCGGCAGATGGCACTTGTGAAGCGAGTCCGTCAGGTTGATCCCGTTCTCCACGTCGAACCGCTCCGAAAGAGCAAATCCCAAACCCATCATGACCCCGCCGTGGATCTGGCCCTCGGCAGCCTGGCGGTTGATAACCTTTCCCAGGTCATTGACGGAGATGATCGTCTGCACCTTAACCTCCCCCGAGGAGGGGTCCACCTCCACAATGGCGACTTGGGTGCTGTAGGCATAGCACCAGTGGGTGGGCCGCGACTCGCCCTCGGGGAAGCGGCTGGGCGCCCCCTCCTCCAGCAGCGGAGCGGAACGAGGGGCCGTGTAGCGGCGTTCCACCGTCCAGCGCTCGCCAAGGCTTGCCAGCGGGATCTCGCTCCCCGAACGCGGGTCCAGCACACGGTCGCCTCGCAGCACGAGCCCCGCCGGCTCGGCGCCGAGGGCCTCGGCCGCATGCGCCAGCAGCTCCTGCTTGAGCGCCCGACAGGCCATCACGGTGGCATTGCCGCTGAGAAAGGTCTGGCGCGAGGCGGTGGTGGGACCGGTGGGCGGGGTGAGGGCGGTATCAGGTCCGATGACTTCCACTCGTTCCAGCGGCAGGCCGAGCTCTTCCGAAACCAGATAGGCCAGCCCGGCTCGGGCCCCCTGGCCGTAATCGTGCTGGCTGGCGAGCAATCGCGCGCAGCCGGACGAGTCCAGTTCCACGATGGCCCCGGCGCTCTCGTGCAGCCCATGCCCATAACCGATGTTCTTCACGGCCGAGGCCACGCCCACGCCGATCCGCTTCTCGCCCGGGGAGGGAAGGTGCATGCCGGCCAGGGCATCGCGCGCGGCTCGAATGGTTTCCTTGATGGTGACCACGCCCGGCTCTAGGATGTGGTCGGCGACGGTGGGCAAGCCTACATCGAGGGCGTTGATCAACCGGAACTCGAAGGGATCGATCCCCAGAGCCCGGGCGAGGGCGTCCATCTGCTGCTCCAGGGCGAAGGCCACCTGGTTGACGCCGAATCCCCGCATGGCGCCGGCGGGTACGTTGTTGGTGTACCAGGCCCATCCTTCCAGATCCACATTCGGAATGAAGTACGGCCCGGCGCCAAAGACGAGTGTGTTCTCGAGGATGTCCACGCCGAGGGAAGCGTAGGCTCCTGTGTCGAGGGTGATGCGGGCCTGGAGCGCCAGCACCCGTCCATCGCCCGCAGCCCCCACCTTGTAGTGCATGTGTGCGGGGTGGCGTTTGGGGTGGGCGCGCAGCGACTCCTCGCGGTCCAATACCATCTTCACCGGCCGGCCGCTGCGCAGCGCCCCGAGGGCGAGGTACTGCTGCAGGATCATGTCCTCCCGGCCGCCAAAGGCGCCGCCCATGGGCAGTTGCACCACGCGGACCTTGTCCTCGGGCAGCCCAAGGATCTCGGCCAGCTGTGTGCGGTCGTCGAAGGCGCTCTGGGTTCCGATTTCGACCGTCACGCCGCCCTCGCCGGAAGGATAGGCGATACCCGCCTCGGGTTCCAGAAACCCATGCTCGATGAAGGGGGTTTCGAACGTTTCCTCCACCACCACTGCGCACAGCTTGAAGGCGGCGTCGACATCTCCGCGGGCGATCCGCGCATGGTGAAGCAGATTGCCCTTGGCATGCACCTTGGGAGCATCCGGTCTAGCCGCCTCTTCGGGCGAGAACACGCCCGGCAGCTGCCGATACTCCACCCGGATCCTGTCCAGGGCGGCCTCGGCGGCCTGGCGGGTCTCGGCGAAGACTGCGGCGACCGAATCCCCGATGGTGCGCACCTTGTCTCCAGCGATGGCTGGCTGATCGCGAAGGATGATCCCGGCCTGGTTCTTGCCAGGGATGTCGCCGGCGGTCAGCACGAGCGCTACGCCCGGCAGGGCCTGTGCCTCGGCAGTCGAGATGCTGAGGATCTCGGCATGCGGGTGCGCCGACCACAAGATCCGGCCGTGCAGCATCCGCTCGGGCTGCAGGTCGTCACCAAAGAGCGTCGCTCCGGTGACCAATGCCTCCGCCTCCTTGGGCAAGAGCGCCTGGCGTGGAGGCTGCTCGCCGTGAGCCGCCAAGCCTGCGGCAGCCGGCGCATGCGTCCCGGCCGCATCCTCGATCGCCTCGAAGATCTTGACATAGCCGGTGCATCGGCACAGGTTGCGATTCGTTGTCAGCGCCGATCGAATCTCCTCCCGGCTCGGGTGGGGGTTGCCGTCCAGCAGCGCCTTGGCGGCCATGAGCATCCCCGGGGTACAGAAGCCGCATTGAACCGCGCCGTGTTCGATGAAGGCGCGCTGCAGCGGGTGAAGCCTGCCTGCAGTCGCCAGCCCCTCGACGGTCTGCACGTTGGCGCCGCCCACCTTCGACATGCGCACCAGGCACGCGCGAGTCGCCTTGCC
>JALHUE010000070.1 GCA_022866145.1 Anaerolineales bacterium
CGCGTCGATAGCCTGGACCTGGCGCTATTCGTACCGGGGTTATCATCAGTGGTGTGCTTCTCCAAAAGCGCGAGCCGCGGGCGTCCACGCTCGCGCCATCGTTCAGCGTCTTCTTGCGGTTGACTTGGGTGCCCATCCTGCGAGCGCCTGTTGTCCAGGACGTGCGCGGACAGACTGCGGACTTGGGTCTGGCTATTCCGATCGGCACCCTCGCCGCCGCACTGGCCGCGCCGGTCATGAGGCATATGGCTGGACTCGGAGCCGCCGAACGACCCCCCCCGAGCATGGGGTGGGAGTTGTCGATTCCCCAACGCACCAAGGGCTCATGTCAAAGCCGATCCGTTTCGTTTCGTGCCGAATGATGTGGCCGCTCGAGACTTCCCGGCGCGCAGCTCTCATGAGCCGAATCGGCTGGCAGGCGAAAGCGCGATGGTGCCTCGCCTGCCGTCCACCTGTAGAATGAAGGAGCCAAGCCCGAGCACCCTAGCTTAGGAGCTTCAGGCGCCGATGTTCCTGTCCCGCCGGACCAACTCCAGGAGGGAGGAGACAGCATGTCTCCCCAGACGATCAGAATTGTCGTAGCCGTAGCTCTATTGCTTCATGGGCTCGCTCATGGAAGAGCATTCTTTGCCCTTGTGGCTGATGCCACTCGTTCGGGAAGTCCATCTTCCATACCTGTCCGCTCATGGCTGATTCCTTCGCTTGCGCCCAAAGCCTCCGCGATCGTGGCGAGTGTCTTCTGGTTCCTCTCCACGATCGGCTTCCTCGCGGCTGCCGCGTCGTTGTGGGGAACCCCCGTGCCAAAGGAGGCATGGAGAGAGCTCGCAGTTGCTGCCTCCGTTGTCTCATCACTCGGCATCGGCCTCTTCTCTGGAACCTGGCCAGGCGCCCCGAACCGGAAACTATCGACCTTGGACACCGTCATCGCCCTTGTGATGAATGCTGCGATTCTAACGATTCTGCCAAGGCTGGGGTGGCCTGCACAACACACGCTCGGCTAGAGATGGTCGCCATCGATGGGCGAGCGTTCGTTGGACTTGGCAGAATTGGCTGCCTAGCGACTCTCAGGAGCCGGCTCGGTATGCGGGCGAGAAGGGGAGAGGCCTGGCCTGCTCGGTTGCGGGAGAACCAGGCGTTGCTTGCTCGAACCGTCGCGCGGCTCCCTTGCCAGCCCCGCACGGGCGGAATCGCTCCAGGTCAGCAAGCCGCTTGGTCACTCGCCCGGATTCCAGGGTGGGGTTCGCCTTGGCAGTTCGTGAAATGCCCGCTTCTTCTCGCCAGCGGCCGACAGAAGCGAGCGGCCACATAGGCCCACACATCGACATCGCCTGACGACGGCATACAGGAGCGCAGGAGTGACAAGCACCTCAAGCATAGTCATCACGCTAGCGCTGGTGTTCTACTCCATTGGCGTTTGGAGCGAGCGGGTCTCTGGAAGACTGAAAGCATGGCATCTCGTTTTCTTCTGGCTAGGGCTCCTTTGCGATACCTGGGGGACCGGAATGATGTTCGACATGGCTGGTGGAATGACGTTTGATGTTCACGGGCTAACCGGTCTGCTCGCCATCGTTCTGATGTTCGTACACGCGATTTGGGCAACGGTAGTCTTGGCAAGACGAGACGAGCGGTTGATCACCAGCTTCCACAGGTTCAGCGTGGCTGTGTGGGCGATCTGGCTGATTCCGTATCTCAGCCCACTGTTCTTCTCGATGGGAGGATAGGGACAAGGCAGCCTGTCAACTTGCTGCCTGCCAAGGCCGCCCATCGTCCCGATGTCCTCACCGCACCCCGTCCGGGCCGCCTGCCCCGGTGGCCCGCCGGGGCGAGACGGCCTGCGGTGCGGAGCAGGTGTCGGGAGGGCGAGAAGCCTGGCATGACTGGCGGGCACAAGGGGGGGGCTGGTTTGCCAACTGTCTGTCCTGCGCCCGAGTGAGGCCAGGCCTGATCTGAGCTGGCGGCTTCCTTGCCCCGACCGCGAGGGCTGGGCCGCGAGAGGCTATTTGGGGTGCAGCACGGTCTCCCCTCCCCGGCGGGTGAGCGAGGCGCGGCCTTGAAGTCCGGCCCGCTTTCGTTGTGTGCCAATGGAGTCCTAACATGAAGCACAGGGCAATGCGGTTCGTGATTGCAGTCCTGGCAGGGTTCGTCGCCCTCACGGCTATCGGAGGCGGAATCGCGATGCTTGTGGGTGCAGATCAGTTTCCCGCCGAGTGGCTTCGGGGCACGCCCTTCAGGGATTACACCATCCCGGCTCTGTTGTTGGCCGTTGTCGTAGGAGGAAGCTCGCTCCTATCCGCGGTACTGCTATTCACCGCACCGAGGCTCGGCTTGCTGGCGTCAATGGCAGCGGGGGTGATCCTGACCGGCTATGTCTTCGTGGAAGTCCTGATCCTCAGGCAGGTGCCGCCTGGTCCCACCGCGATCGAGGTCATCTATCTCTGCCTGGGATTGCTCATCGTGGGACTGGCGGCGTATCTCCGGTCGGCCAAGCGCCAGCCGGAGCCACCAGCAGTCCAGTAGCCACCCAATCGGGAGCTGGAGGCACCGGCTCAACAACTCGTTCAAGCCGGCCCGGCCGGTAAGGGCAAAGGGCGGGGAGGCCTGCCAGCTGTCCGTTCGGCGAGAGAATTGCAGTGAGCCCAATCCGCCGAGAGGCATCCTTGCCAGGCCCGCACCTGTGGGGCCACTCGAGACCGTTGGGCGGCAGGCTATGAGCTCCCCTGGCAATCGTCGATGACATCTTGAACCGGGCCCTCGCATCCGGCGGAAAGCCCTGGAATGAACCCTTGGACAAGGGTTCGACCTAGGGATGGAGGTTTCAGGATCTGGACGGTCACCTCTGGGAAGTGATCTGCATGGATCCAAGCCCAGTCAGTCAAGAGGGAGATCGATGATGGTCCACGGAGGGCGAGAAACCAGTGTCGTCCAGGTTGCGCGCTGAGGGGATGAGCGCTATGCAGGACCGGCGATGGGCATTTCCGCAGTTCCAGTGATTCGCAGCCGACGACTTCGCTCTTGAACTACGGCTCGGCCAGCCCCCCTGTCCGGGGCGGGGTTCAGAGGCAAGGCGAACGAAGAACCGCAAGCGATCCAGGGGGTGGGGGACAGACAACAGCCAACAGGACTGAGGGCGAGACTGCCTTCGGTTCGGTCGGGCTGCGGGTATCGCAGATTGCAGAGGTCGACTCGGCTCCCGGTCGGGAGCGCTGCCGTGCCTCGCCTAGGGATTCGGGCGAGATCGAATTGTTGGTTGCCCGAGCCGCCGAGAAGCTCGGCTCGCATCCGCTAAGGGGAGTCGCTCCGGTCGCATGGCAGTGTTTGTTGAGCGCAAAGTTGTCGGAATCGGTATGGCATGTGGACGCGCACCATGCCCTACTTCTCGTACGTCTTTCTCCCCTCGAGCAGCAGGGCCTCAACTTCCTGGGAAGCCTCAATGACGGACAAGCCCTCGGATGCAGCCCATTCCGCGCACAGCACCCCCTGCGCACTCCGTAGAAGAACGCTGCTGCTTTCGTTCAGGGATTTGTGCCAGCAGTGGGCGGTTAGATCTCGGACAACTTCGCACCTGGTCTGGAACAAGCCATCCTTCAGCTTGTCCACCAGCGCGATCTGGCGCTGGCGAGAGTCCGTGGCTAGGGGTTTCGGGCGTCCTCGCAATACCCCGCGATACCTTTCGAGTTCGACCTTCGCCGTCAGCTTCCGGAATCCGCTCGGCGCACCCTCCACCGGCACCCACATGGTGCCTTTGGCGATGGCGACCACAAAGTACTGTCGTGCTGTCCCCGGGGCGAATTGCCGGAGTTCCTGGTTGACGACACGCCCTATCCCACTCTGCGGATGAACAACCCAGTCATTGACTTCGATTGGCATGTGACACCCTCCCTAGCGGGACTTCCGGCACCGTGGACTGCCCAATCTACCCCATTGATCGCCCGGCGTGAGGCGCGTGATTGGCCGACGTCCGATCGCGGCCTACCCGACCGGGCATCCAGTCGTCCGCGAGGCCTCACACCGCCTCCACGAGGTGGGACCTATTGCTCCATCGGCACATTCGCTCCGGAGACTGAAGGCCGTCGGTCCCCACAGAAGGGTCTGACGGCACGAGCTACATGCTAGACCGGCCATACGGTTAACATCAGTATACCATGAACGCTTGGTCGTGGCCCGGAGCGTCGTCGAAGGACTCGCTAGAGCCGACCAGGCGAGCCGCCTCTTGGCTTCCGGGCGATCATGGGCTTGGCAGGCCGAACGACTCAACTCGAGGCCGCTCGGCGGCTGCAGCCCGCTCAGCGAGAGGGCTTTCGAGGTACTGTGAGCGGTCAAGCGTTTGACGAGCTAGTCGCCCAAGCCTGTCAGAGCATTTCGGATGCTCCAAGGATGATCTCAGACGTGCCGGTACGGTTCTCATCCCACGAGAGCACCTGTCCGACCCAGGTGGGATTCAAATCGCGCATATCCGAGCGCGCGCCTTCGCCGAAGTCGATCCACGGCTCTCCCCAGCGTGTACTGTTTCGCAAAGGTGTACACAGTGATCGAGGGTCACATGACGTATCCTTCCCGTTGGACAATGTCGCCTTGTGGGGAGACGTGGAGGAGCGCCAATGACCCTCAAAGACAGCTACACGCGTTTCGTCTGCGCGTCATGGCGCGGGCGCAAGAGCAGCACGACGTGACGCGGGCGTGACGGGAATTCGGGATCTCGCGCACCTTGTTCTACCGTTGGCGGATGCGGTGCTTGGCGTACGGCCGGGACGGGTTGCACCCTCGTCGGCAAGGCCCGCGCCGAGGGCGGCCACCGAGGCTCAGTGTCCAGGCCGAACGGGCCATCCTGGCTCTGACGTGGCCGACTTGGGGTCCGGCCCAACTCGTCAACCAGTTGGACCGTCCCGAGCACGGCGGCCTGCGCGCTGCCCCCAGCACGATCTACCGGCTGCTGCGGCGGATGGGGCGGCAGACCCGCCGGGAGCGCCTGGCTGTGCTCGAAGTGCACAGTGCCCAGACGGCGGGACTCTTGACCGAGCGCACCCGCCGGCAGCTGGTCGCCGCTCAGCGACGCCAGGCCCCGCACATCCAGGCGACCGAGCCCGGGGAGCTGGTGTGCGTAGACACGTTGTACATCGGCAAGCTGAGGGGTGTGGGCAAGGTTTGGCAATGCTGTCATCATCGGTGGTAGAAGTCCCTAAGTCATCGGTTTAGAAAGTCCCCTGAACATCGGTATCGATGTACCTTCCTGGGCAGCTACCACGGGCAGGTAGGCATGCTGAGGAAGGAGGACTTCGCTGTGATCAAGGCCTGTATGTTGTCATACCAAATGGGACATCAGGAGCGATTTGCTAGGCGGTGTAGCTGGCCATCGACCGCCGGTCCTCGGGCAGTATCAGCGGTGGCTCCGGTTGTTTGGACAGAAGTTCGTAGGCGATAAGTGATGAACCGCGGGTTGATGGGTTCTCCATAGGGGTGCGTGCGGTCCCGCTCAGGCGCAGCGCGTGGCACGGTGGGCAACCTGGGTCACATTCACGCCGCTTGCCTCATTGCCTTCATGGCGAAGTACGCCTCATCCGGCGTCCGATCGTCAAGCGCCTGGTGCGGCCGGCGCCCGTTGTAGAATCGGAAGTATCGCTCCAGCGCCGCGTTCGCTTGTCGCGGACTCTAATAGCCGTGCAGGTAGACCTCCTCGTACTTCACGCTTCGCCACCCTGGACTGGCCGCCAGGGCAGGCAGCCGCTCGACGAACACACTGTCGATCCATCGGCCCTTGCCGTCCATGCTGATGCGAACGCCTTGGGCCTGAAGCCCTGCGCTGAACGCGGTAGCGGTAAACTGCGCACCTTGGTCGGTGTTGACGATCTCTGGGCTCCC